>NZ_JAYFEQ010000324.1:0-236 GCF_055795085.1 Phormidium sp. CCY1219
AGTCTGTATTCTGGTTTTTTTACCGACGAGTCCTCTTCTGTGTCTTTCAACATGATGGTGAAAGGGTAGCGTCGCAGTACAACAGCCCTTTCTTCTTTGAGAAATTTTCTTGCCCTTGCCGGATGACAGGGGTTTAGCGGTTTTCTGTTTTTATCTACCACTAGTACGAACATGAGTTGGTTGTCTCCTGTTTCCAGGGTAAAGTTTGCCTCGAAGTTGTTAGGTGGTCGGTACTT
>NZ_JAYFEQ010000325.1:0-18013 GCF_055795085.1 Phormidium sp. CCY1219
TACTTTATTCAACACACTGGCTTAACCCTTTTAGACCTGTAAAATGTTGAATTTCGAGAGCTACAGGCTGGCACGCATCCGCAGGTCGGAAATTTAACTCTTACCCCTAACGGCTACCAAACTTAGATAAGTCTGGTCTTCTGGTCCGGTGAGCTTGGGAAAATATTCGAGCGTAGCAAGAATAAAGTCTTACCAAGCCCCTCCCTTTAGGGATGGGGTTCCTGACCCCAGGATGCAAATCAGGGGACAAGTCTGCCCTAGGGGGAATTGCTGGAGGATGTGACGGGATGCTGTCCGTAAAAGGGAAGCGCTGCGGACCAATGGGGGCGCGCGCCTTGTTGCCATTGGCGATCGGCCAGTTGGAGCAAACTAGGGGCTGAGTCCCCCAAATTTGCAGGCACTTCGATCGCCCGATAAGGGGTTGGCCAATTGGCGAGGGTTTCTTCCCACATTTGCGGCGACATGACCGTATCCGGCAACAGGGGGATAATGTTGGTTTCGCTGACCGAATAAATGGCCACAAAAAGCTCGCCGCGTTGGGCGCGCATTTGCACGGCGATCGCCGTGGGTTCTGGTGGTGGTGTTCCTTGTTTCCACCAGGCCAGTGCAGCCAAACTGGAAATGGCAAATAACGGAATGTCCAACTGTTGGGCGAGAGTGCGGGCGGTGACCACGCCGATGCGAGTGCCGGTGAAGCCTCCCGGACCTTTCGCCACCGCAATAAACCCTAAATCCTGCCAAGTTTGAGGCTGGATAAATTCAGAAAGCTGTAGGTGCAACTGATTGGCCAATTCTCGCCCCAAGTCGCAACTGTGGGCGCGGTTCGAACCGGCAAAATTGTCAATGGCTAGACCCAGTTGGGGACTGCTGGTGTGGATGGCGATCGCGTATTGGTTTGGATCCAATGGCACTAGCTGCAAAAATCGAGAATGCACTCCATAGGGTACAGCACTTTGAGTTCAAATACTAGGGGGGGGAAAAGACCCACACCCTAGAAGGGTAGGGCTAAATACGGACTTTCGCCCGCCGACGCGGGCGGGCTAAGGTCTACAATTTTCGCCCGGTATCCCGTTCCCAGAGCTTAATTGTTTTATCCTTACTCCCACTAGCAATTTGCCGTCCCGTGGGGCTAAATGCCAGAGAAAAAACCCAACTTCGATGGGCGTAAATCGTATAAAGACATTCAAAATATCGATAAGGATTAAAATTCCGTACTGCTTCAATGGCGTTGGCTTCCCTGGGTTCCTTGAGCAAATGAAAGGCAATCCGCCGCACCTGTTGCGATTCATCTTTTAACCTTTCAATCACCAATTATAACCCGGCATGACTGTAATTTAATGCGTCTTTCAGGGGGTCAATTTTGCGTGCGATATCGTCAGTGGCAAGGCGCGTTTCGATGCCGAAAATTCCCCCCAATATCGCCGCACCTGGAGGTGCAGCATTTGTTCAGCCGAGCACTGCATCGTCGTATCGGGGTTGTTTGGAATGGGTTGTCATTGTCGTTCATTGTGCGTTGCGATTCAAGCCGCTAGGTGTTAGGGCGGCGATGGAGGATGGGCGATCGCGCATTCCGGGTTTGCGATCGCTCTTATTCTTCTATGGTACAATTTTTTCAGACCAACCGATTGGGGTAGAACTGCTATCTATTAATTTTTAATCACAATTTCCCACGCCTGCCAGAGAATCGCCGCCCTTTCATTGGCATTGTTCGGCATCAATTGCAGCCCTTGGTCTAAGGTATTTTGCGCTTCTTTGTCATTGCCCGATTGTTTGATTGACATACTGAGCAACAACCAAACTAACGGCTGCTTCGGATTAAATTGCAGGCATTTTAAATAACTCGAAGTGGCTTTATCGTATTGTTTGAGTTGATAAAGTAAAATTCCCCGATCGCGCCACAAGTCGCTGCGATGGGGTTTGAGTTCTAAAGCTTTTTCAAAGCAGTCTAACGCCTCTTCAGCATTGCCGATTTCCGCACAGAGACGGGCTTTTTTATACCACGCATCGGCATTGTTGGGTTTAAAAGAAAGAGCGCGATCGTAAGCGGCGATCGCAGCTTCGTAGTTGCCAAAATTCTCCAAAAGCGTGCCTTTAATCATTTGGGGCATTCCGCCAATGGCGCGGGCGATAAACGAAGGATTTTTCGGGGGCGGTGGCGGTTGCGATCGCGGTGGAGTTTGGGAAAAAGCAGTTTTCAGGGGCGGTAGATGTTGCAAATCCACCAATACCTCAGACGCCGATTGATAGCGGTCCGTTAAATTCGAGGCGAGTAATTTATCGAGAAGCTGGGCCAATTCTTCCCCAATGGATTCCGGGGCAAAACTGCGCCAATTCCACCCACCGTGGGCGATATCAAATAACTCAAACGGGGCGATTCCGGTGAGCAATTGGGCGCAAGTCACCCCCAAACAATACAAATCGCTGGCGGGAACCGCTTTCCCCACAAATTGTTCCGGGGCGAAATATCCCGCCGTACCGATAACTGTCCCAGTTTTTTTCAGAGTTGTCGCCGTGGCAAACTTCGCCGCCCCAAAATCCACTAACACTAATTCCCCGATTTTTTCCCCACTACAGGTTCGGCGAATAATATTTTCCGGTTTGATATCCCGATGAATCACTTTATTTTCGTGGACGAATTGTAAAACTGGCAGCAAATCGGCGAGAAGGGCGCGAATTTTGGCTTCGCTAAAAGCGCCCTCGCTTTCCAATTCGGTGAGTAAATTTTCTCCTTCGATAAATTCTTGAACCAAATAGGAATAGCTATCTGCATCGAAATGGGCGAGGAGTTCGGGAATTTGCGGATGCTTGCCCAATTCATCCAGACGAACCGCTTCGCGATGAAACATTTCTGCTGCTTTGTCGGCGTTGCTGCTGCGTTGCATTTGGGGGAAAAATTGCTTGATGACGCAGGGCGGTTTGGAGGGTTTGTATTCATCTCGCGCCAGAAACGTTCTGCCAAATCCCCCTTGCCCGATGGGTTGAATGGCCCGATAGCGATCGCCCAATAGCAACTTCGATCCACACCGACGACAAAAGCGATCGCATTCTGGATTTTGCGGATTCTGGCAATCGGGATTCAAACAATAGCTCATAGCACAATTTTGTCCCCTTAGAGTAACGTGAATTCCGCCGTAGGTTTGGCAATTAACAGCCGCCAATTGCACCCTCCCTATTCTAGTGCCATTAATTGGGCTGAATATGGTGGGAATTCCCCACCATCACCTTCCTGGTCATTTACCCAAAAACCATGCCAAATTAACCTCCCTACATCCGCCAAACCTTGAGCGTTTTGTCCTCACTGCCCGTGACAATGGTTTTGCCATTGAAACTTACCGCCACCGAATTAATCGCCGCCGAATGACCTTTCAGCGTGGCTATCAGTTCGGAAGTTTCCAGATGCCAAACCTTCAGGGTTTTATCGTGACTTGCACTGAGCAACGTTTCGCCATCGGGATGAAAGGCGATCGCATTCACCGCCTCGGAATGCCCCTCCAGAGTATTCAATTCCTCCCCCGTCTTCAGGTTCCAAATTTTAATCGTACCATCTGCACTTCCACTGGCAAAGATATTGCCATCCGGACTCATCGCTAGGGAATAGACCGGGGCTGAATGTCCGCTCAAATTATGAATTTCTGTCCCGGTTTCTAGCTGCCAAATTTTTACCGTCTTGTCTTCACTTCCACTAATTAACAAGCGGTCATCCGGGCTAACGGCGAGGGCATAAACTACGGCTTGATGTCCGGTTAAGGTGCGGATTCCCTGGCGATTTTCCAGGTTCCACACTTTAATTGCACTGTTGCCATCGCCACTAATCATTTGTGGGGAATGGTGGAGAAATACCACTGCATAAATCGACCCTAACTGTCCGCTAAAACTGGCAGCTTCGCGCTTTTCTTGCCACTTCCACAGGGTAATAGTATCGCCGATCGCACAGGCAAGAGTAGCGCCATCGGGACTGAAGCAAAGTGCATTCACCGAGGCGAACCAATCCTCCCCATTAAAGCTGTCAACAGGTTCGCCGGTTTGCAGGTGCCAAAGTCTTACGGTATCGTCGCGATCGCCACTAGCAATCAGTTTACCATTCGGACTAATGGCCACACAATTCACCGCCTCTAAATGTGCGGATAGGGTTTTTATGCATTTCCACTGGTGGCGCGACCCTTTTTCAACTTCTCCGGTGGGTTTCGCCGTTTCGGGTTCGGATTTCTCGCGCATGAATTTGCCCACAAATCCTTGAATATCCCCGACTACTTCTCCGAAAGAAGATTCCAATCCACCGATAACCCGCCCGATATTTTCTTGCTTGGGAAATTGCTTCAAGGGCGACTTAATACTCCAGTCGGTTTCCGATTCGGGTTCTTCCCTTTCGTCGGTTTCCGGTTCCCATCCTTCCTCGGTTTCCCACTCATCTTCTCCGTCCCATTCTTCCATATCCCATTCATCTTCAGCGGGAATTTCGGCAGCGGGAGGCGGTGTGGGCACAGAGGGCTTTTGGGAAAAGGTTTCTTTGCGATATTGAGAGGGAACTTTTGGCGGGGAGTTGGGGGTTTTGGGTGGTTTTTCTGCCGATTCGCTGTCGGTTTCTTCTTCTGTTTGTTTCGGGGAATCTTCCCGTGGGGTTTCGGTTAATGTGAGTTCGGGAAGCGGCGCGATAGAAATGGGTGTGGTTTCTGCGCGGGGAGAGTCTGGGGGCGCAGTGGAGGATTGCCCTTGGGATTCAAACTCGGCAAGGCGCTGGTTGATGGGGTCGAGAATTTGATGAACTTGGGCGAGAATGGTGTCTTGTTGTTGGCGTTGGGAGGTTTTTAGGTCTTCGATTTGCTGTTGGGTTTGGGTTTGGAGTTGTTGGGTGAAGTTGTCGAGTTTTTCCAGATGTTGGTGAATGGCATCGATGGTGGGAGTGGGGGGTAAGGATTGGATGAGTTGGTGGAGTTCGACGCTATTTTCTGATAATTGGTCGCCGAGGGTTTGGTTGGCGATCGCCTCTTTCTGGACTTGTTCTAAAATGTCGAGACGCTGTAAAATCGCTGACAAATTCTCCGTGGGTGGAAGCGTTTGGATGAGTTGCTGGATGCGGGCGATCGCTGCTTCGTTTTCGGCGCGAAATCTGTCTTGAAATTCCGCTAGTTGGGCTTCGGTATTTTGTCGGAGTTCTTGGGTGAGGGTTTCGAGTTGTTCCAGGCGTTGGGCGATCGCCTCCATATTCTCAATCGGCGGAATGTTTTCCAGGGCGTGATGAATCCGGGCGATCGCTGCTTCGTTTTCTTGTCGCAATGTCTCTTGAAATTGCGCCAATTGCGCGTCAGTATTTTGCCCGACTTCTTGGGTGAGGGTTTCGAGTTGTTCTAGGCGCAAACTGATGGGTTTGATATTCGGAATTGGCGGAATGTTTTCCAGGGCGTGATGAATCTGGGCGATCGCCGCTTCGTTTTCGGCGCGAAATGCGGCTTGCAGTTGTTCGATGTCGGCGTCGGTTTGCATCGGCATTTGCTGCAAACTCGCTTCGAGTTCACTCAGGCGTTGGGATATGGGATCGAGGTTGGGAATCGGCGGGAGAGATTGGATCGCCTCTTGCAACCGGGCGATCGCCACTTCGCGATCGCTTTCCAGAGACTCTTTCAGTTGCGAAAGCTGCTGCTGGGTTTGGCGGTTGACTCGTTGCGTCTGCGTCTCTAGGGTTTCGAGGCGCTGGGATAGCGGATCGCTGACGCGATGCACTTCGCCGGTTAACGTTTCGAAATTTTGCTGGCGCAACTGCTTGTTAAAACGGTTTCGGTTCGCGATATTCAGCCCCACCGTCAGGGTCAGCGGCGCTGCTGCATAGATAAACTGCTGGGTTCCGTAGGCGGCGAAAGTCCCCAATATTGACCCCGCCAGGGCCACAGATTCGGAGATTTCTAGCCAGTTGATTTTGGTCATGGCTTAAGGGGAAAGACTCAGAGGAATAGTTCTATGGTAAGGCTTCCCTTCCCAAACTGCCTTAACCTCTTCGGTGGATGGGGCGATCGCAATTTTATCTCTCTCGGCAATTTCCCCCTCTCGGCGAGAATCCTGGGCGATCGCGAAACTCTCCCCTAATTGCATTGTTTTGATTGCGTTTTTCGGGTGGGTCTGACTTGACAACTGAAGGGTAAAACTTACTACAATTGGTCAATTAATCGCCGCGCCAAATTTTAATCATTCCGTCTTCGCTACTACTCACCATTTCGCGTCCATCTTGGCTAAAAATCACCGCTGTTACCCAGTCTTGATGACCCAAAAGGATATCCAATCCTAACCCTTTTCGCAGTTGCCATAAATGGATTTTTTGATAGGTTCCGCTGGCAATGGTTTGTCCGTCGGGGCTAAAGGTGACGGAAAGCAAATCCTCACCATACCCTTTGAGAATGCACAGTTCTAAACTTCGTTTGACTTGCCAGAGTTTAATGGTTCCATCACTGCTGGCGGAAGCAAGATTTTCTCCGTCGGGACTAAAGGCGATCGCATTGACGCGAGGGTGAATGCCGAGAAACCTCAAATGCTCGGTTTGGATGTCCAACAGATATAAATTACCGTTTTTGTTGACAGTCGCTATCACCAGTTTTTTAGGACTAAATGCCATCGCCTCAATCCGACTATTAAACGGCGTAAATTTACCGATTTGCTGTCTATCTTTGAGCCGCCACAAACCGATAGTTCCATTGTGACATCCGCATCCGAGAAGTTGTCCATCTCTGCTAATCGCGATCGCGCTTGCACCCAAGGCGGAAAACATCACTCCCCCACCGCCAGGAAGGGGGATTTCTTGCCCGCTGGGAAGCTGTAGCAGTTTGATATTATGAAAGCTAAAAACGTGCGGCCAAATCCTCCCTCGCCGATGGGTTTGATGGCGCGATAGCCCGATCGCAGCAGCAACTTCGCCCCGCAATGGGCACAGTAGCGATAGTGGGATGGATTTTGCGGTTTCCCACAGGTGGTATTGAGACAATAACTCATAATTTTCGGGTCTCCCTGGGCGGTAATTCTCTGTTCCATCGCCTCAACCTTTACCGAGTCTTTAAACTTACCATTCACACCGCCATAATTTGACCGTCCCATCCCCAGAAGCACTGGCGAGGGTGTTTCCATCGGGACTAAATGCCACGGAGGTTACGGCGCGAGAATGCCCGGAAAGCATGGCAATCGGTTGGGTGGTTTTTAGGTTCCACAGTTGCACGGTGGTGTCGTGACTGCCGGTGGCAAATATTTCGCCATCGGGATGAATTGCTACCGCAACTACGGGCAACACATGCGGGCAAAGGGTGTCTCGCAATTGGGGGGTGAAATTGTCGCTTTCATCGTCGGTGGATAGGTTCCAAATTTTTAGGGTTCTGTCCCAACTGGCGCTGATTAATGTGGTACCATCGGGACTGATGGCGATCGCATAAATTTCCCGGGAATGAGCGGCAATTTCCGATTGTAATTCCCCGGTATCGGTTTGCCAGAAATAAATAGTACCGCCTGCAGTCCCGCTGGCGAGAAAATGCGATCGCAGGGGATAGCGAGTCGCCCATTTCGGATTGAATGCTACACAGGTAACGCGATCGTTTTCGCTGCTGAAGGTCGATCGCAACTCTGGCGGATTGAGAGTCCACAAGGTTACGGTGCGATCGCGACTCCCACTCGCCAATAATTGCTTATCCGGGCAAATCGCCACCGATGACACTACACTGGTATGTCCGGTTAGGGTATGGGTCGCCACTGGGGCAATCCCCTCGCGCAATTCTCGCGGACTGAGTTGCCACAAATCCCAGAGTTTTATCGTCCCGTCAGCGCTTCCGCTAGCAAGGACTTTTCCATCCGGGGCGATCGCTAAGGATAATACCCCATTGTTATGACCCGTCAGGGTTTGCAATAATTCCCCAGTCCCTAAATCCCAGAGTAAAATGCTTCCATCCCAACTCCCACTGGCAAGGGTGCGCGATTGGGCGCTAAAGGCGATCGCATTCACCTGCGTTGCCCTATTTTCCTGCCTTAATGTCCGCACGCATTTCCACTTCGGTTCCCTGTTCGGTGGATTTTTTCTCCCCAATGGCACACTGGATTGAGACATCGTTTCCCCGGCGGTTTCTTCCTGCTTTTCCTCCTCTTTATTTTGCCGGACGGGGGTGGTTAATTTCACCTGGGGATTAAGCTGTTTGAGCACCGCTTCTGCGGAATAATAGCGTTTTTTTACCGCCGAAGCGAGCATTTTATTCAAAATCCGCGCCAGAGAATCGCTCACCGGATTGAGTAAATAATCTTGCCAAATCCATTTCCCTTCTAAACTATCAAATAAATCGAAGGGAGAAACATTAGTCAGCAGATGGATACAGGTGACGCCTAAACTGTAGATATCGCTCGCAAAGGTAGGTTTTCCGCGTAGTTGTTCCGGGGCGGTATATTCCGCACTGCCAATCAGGGTGCCCACTTGTGCCAGCGCCGTTTTTGTGGCATATTTTGCTGCGCCAAAATCAACCAAAAATAGGTGGCTTTTTTTGTTGACAGAAGGATAATTTGACGGGCAAAAAATGATATTTTCTGGCTTGATATCCCGGTGAATTAAACGGTGGTGGTGGATAAAGTAAAGCACCGGGAGAAGTTCTTCTAACAGTTGCCGAATTTTAGTTTCGCTGAAATTGCCGTTTTTTCTTAATTGTTGGCCTAAGTTTTGCCCGTTGATGAATTCTTGCACCACATATTGCTGCGAACCGCTGTTAAAGGATGCCAGCACTGCGGGAATTTGAGGATGATTGCCAATTTCGGTTAACCGGGCAACCTCTTCGCGAAACAGGTCGGCAATGTTTTGCGTGCCTTCCTTCGGTTGGCGAAATTGTTTGATAATGCAGCGCGGTTTGCTCGATTTCGACTCGTCCACCGCCAGATAGGTTTTGCTAAACCCGCCAGCACCAAGACGCTGCAAGGCCCGATAAGAATGAGTTTGGGTGGGGTCGAGACTGCGATCGAGGAAGAGTTTCTCGCCACAATATTGGCAGAATTTATTGCTTTCGGGATTTTCGGGATTGGGGCAATCGGGATTCAGGCACAGAGTCATGGGGGTACCCACAAAAGCAGCAAGGAATCTTGATGGTTATTTTTCCCTATTTTAATGGCAAACTCGCTTCGGGGGAGAATTGAGAATTAAAAATTAAGAATTGAGACGTTAACTTGTTTATCGGAGCTGCCAGAAAATGCTAAAGGGAATGAAAGGTGATAGAAGGGGAAGAAAAAAGTGTAGAGACGTTCCGGAGAACGTCTCTACTGAATCAGTGGAATTCGCATGGCGAATTCTACTTGATGAGGTTTACACCCTAAGTGGGAACCAACTCCCCGGGACGCAATTTCGCCCATTTGCCCATTTCTTCTTTGAAGCTTTCACAGCCAACCACATCCCATTCCATCTGAATCTCATCGTCGGTATTGCGAATGTTGACATTGATGGAAGGTTCGATGGGTTCAAAATCGGGGGTTTCGGTTAAATGGGGTTGTTGATGTTGGTGTTCCACTGCGTGATAGGTCACGCAGCGATCGACATAGTGGCAGTTTATGCAAATGCACATCGCAAACACTCCAATCGCTTTTTTGTTACTCTAGCGTAGGCAACCTATGGATTGACCACCCCCCGAGATTGATTTTTATGAACAAACCAGGCGAGTCTATTTGTGCCCTGACCCCGGAAAGTTGGCCATTTGCCTTGGAATTGCTGCCACCGGAGGCGTATTTGGTGGGCGGTGCGGTGCGCGATGCCCTGCTCAACCGCGAGTCGGAGTATTTGGATTTAGATTTTGTGTTGCCAAAAGGGGCATTAAAAACGGCGCGTCAGATTGCCGATCGCTACAAGGCGGGGTTTGTGGTGCTCGATGCGGAACGCAAAATCGCCCGGGTGGTGTTTGAGAATGCTACGGTGGATTTTGCCAAGCAGGAGGGAATGAGTCTGGAAAGGGACTTGCGGCGGCGGGATTTCACCATCAACGCGATCGCCTACCATCCTCACACCCGGGAGACGATCGACCCCCTGAACGGGCGAGAAGACCTGCACCAGCGCTTAATTCGCATGGTATCGCCCACGAATTTGGCAGATGACCCCTTGCGGTTGTTACGTGCCTATCGCCAAGGGGCACAACTGGGGTTTACCCTCGATCGCGACACCGAAGCGGCGATCGCGCAATTGGGGGGGTTTTTGCGGCGGGTGGCAGCGGAACGGGTGAATGCGGAACTGTGGTATCTGCTCAACCTCAGCGGGGCGGGGTCTTGGGTGGCGGCGGCTTGGGAAAATGGCTTACTGCGCTATTGGTTGCCCAGTGCCACGGAGGCGGGTGTGGCTATTTTAACCCGCATCGATGAAGCAGGGGAGCGGTTGGCGCAAAAATGGCCGCAATTGGGGGAGATGTTGAGTGTCGAACAGCAGCAGAAGTTGAAGATTTCCGGCTATTTAGCGATCGCCAAGTGGGTGGCGCTGCTGCCTTGGGATCCGAAAGAGGCGGAGGCTCAGCTCATGCAGCTTAAGTTCGGCAGGGCGCAAATCAGCGCGGTGACGAAAGTGATTAAAGGTTGGCAAATGATACAATCGGAAACAGAGAATCCGGGGCAGCGATCGCTGCGATCGCAGTATTTTCTGTTCCGCGCCCTCGGGCCAATGTTTCCGGCGTTAGCAGTTCTCGCCGTTGCCGCCGAAATGCCAGTGGCAGCGATCGGTCCGCTCATCGAGCGCTATCTCGATCCGCGCGATCGCTTGGCCCATCCGAAAACCCTTGTGCGCGGTACTGACATCATGGCAGCACTGAATATTCCCAGCGGACCGCAAATCGGTCAACTGCTTGAGGAGATTCAAGTTGCCTATGTGGAGGGACGGATTTCTACTGCGGAAGAAGCGCTGGAATTTGCAGCACATCGGTGTGAAGGGGAATAAACTCTTACGGCTTGTTTCCTGAACCGACAAAATTGTGGCGATCGCCCAATTCCGCTATCCTGAAATTATCCAGCGAAAAATCACAAATGTCTCCTTTTGGCACCCGCGCGTGAGTCAGCTCCTTGGGGATTTGATTCAAACCGCAGATATGCTAAAATAGTTATTTGTGCAAAAATTCTGGAAGCTCGATGCCCGATCTCAGTCCATCGACTGTTGTTGAGGCCCTGCGGAGGTTCATCAACTATCCCGAACCCTTTTGGTGCTCGATACTCTGAAAGCCACCGATCCAAACTCCCGGAACCGCTAATTGTTTAAATGAGGTAAGAATGGCAAAACGCCGCAATCCGAAAAAAGAAAAAGCTCTCCGAAATCAAGAGTATGCCCGTCGATTTCGCAAGCGCACCAGTAACAGCCGTTTTGGTGGCAAAAGACGCTTTGGCGCAGATCGTTCTGAGGATACTTCAAAGCAGAATGGTTCGGACAATAACGACGATAACGACAACAACCAGAACTAAACCTCATTGGTGCGATCGCGCCCGTGATGTTCTCGCCAACAATAAGCCGCAGTTTGGCCATTTCCAACTCGGTTTTATCCCTCTACTTATGCCGCTCGATTCAGGCTGATATTATTAGAATTGTTTCTAAAAAGGCTGTAGTTTTTCTACAGGTCTAATGCTGCAATGAGTTTTGAGACATGAGTTCATCTGCAACTCACTGCTCAAAACTCATTCTTTTTTCTCAGCCCAGATTGGATTGCTCTGGGTTTGTTTCCTCCCTTCACTCTCATCATTACGGGGGAGTTAGGGCAAACCTAATCCATCCATTAACTATCAGATAAGCTTTTCTCCCTATTTCTCTTGTTTTACAAATCTTAGTCTTTAGCGAACTTAAACCTTAGCCCCAACAACGATATCTCCGGTTAACAATGGGTACACTAACTGTAAGACTCAACCGGTGACCTGTGGTTACAGGAGACGGTCAAAATGTTAAAGAATTTAAAGCTGAGAGGTCGGATATTTGCTGGGTTTTCGATTCCCGTGCTGTTAATTGTGGGATTTTCTGGCTTAGTTTATGTAATGGGTAAGGATATCGCTGAAAAATTCAAAGAAGTCAATCGAGCGCAACAAGTGTTAGTTCACACAGACCAGATGTTTTTGAGAACAGCACTCATGGCTCGGCAAGTTCGCGGCTACCTCCTGACCAAAAATGAAGAGCCTTTACGAGAATTTGAGAAACAAAAGCAACTGTACGATCGCGCAGTGGACGTGGCAGAAGATTTGATTGTGTATCCAGAATAGGAGGAGCTATTTCAACAGATGGTTGTTCTGGAAAACATTGCGGCTCACAGCCTCAAAGCGATCGTTTAACACCCGCAGAATTTGCCCGCCGTCTCTTTCATCTGTCCTCCGCCAAGAACCGACAGGTACAGGTAGTTAACCCGTTCTTCGCGATTTTTGCAGCAGTTAATCCCTACGCGATCGCCTTTTTCGAGTTCCAGGGAATTGAACACCCTAGGAGGGAGGCGATCGCGCGTCTTGGGAGAACCGAGACCCTATCTAAAGCGCCAGTAACGTCTCAGTTAAGAATGACGAAGGAATGAAGAATGAACGCAGCCACCCACTACACCTTTCGCCGCTTCTTCTTCATTTGGCTGAAAGCTCGCCCATGCTTCTCCCGAACTATCTTGGTAGAGACGATTGATGGTGGCACTGACGGGCAAACCGAAGCACCCGTTGACGAGAATTTCATCTCCCGCATGAAATTCTTCTCCCTCGGAATTCTTGGCCAAATCAATTGAGGGCGGGCCGCTGGGTTTTCGGTAAGGACGTTTCCGTGAGGGCTTGCGATCGCCTTCGTCTGAAGCTCGCGATCGAGACGCAGCAGGAGCCTCGGGTGGCTTTGGCTTTTTGGGTGCTACAGCCTCGGACTTAGACTCGGCAGCCCCCTCCTCGGGAGCCACTTTGTCTTTAGCCTTGCGAATGGATAGAATTTCTGGCTTTTTCTCTTCGGGTTTGTTATTCGGCATTCTTCATTTCCCCTGGGTATGTGATTCTTACTCTAACCAGTTGTCAATCAAGAATCAAGCGTTGAAAAACTCTATCCGAATAGATTTGCGCTTTAATTTGACAATTCTGGCTGTAAGGCCCTCCCAGGAGTTCCCGCAGGCTAAAACCCTCCTCTATGTCTTGAGGTTTGCGATTTGCGCTTAATGTTTTGATTTGGCTCTGTTTTATAACGTGCGATCGCCGATGGGCAATAAAAACCGAAGCGATATCTGACGGCGCGGGTTCTGGGGCGTGGGAGATGGAACTTGCGGCGCGACCCCCTCCCCAATGACGCTTGCCATCAGGGTCATTTGGGATGTGATTTAAGCTTGACTTGTGCGCCAAAACGATGATTTAGATACAGAAAAAAAGTGGCTTAACCGCTTGCCAGGTTACGGGTGTAATCTACGATACAAATTGACGGGAAAGTTGGCAAACGGAATTGAGGTCATTTGAATCTGGCGAAGAGAACGGACACTGCGATTTTTGCCTCTCAAAACATTCAAACCACATAACAGGAGTGTGGGAAAAAATCACTTGAGGATTTGACCGACGCTGGGTATTCACCCTGCGGTTCGATCGCCGGTCAAATTTAGTCGATCATTTTCAGCCAACCCCGCCGAACTGCGTAAACCAGGCGATCGATCATGGTGATCTCTTCTTCGCTGAGGCTCTCTTGTAAAAGCGCCTGTTGCAAAAATTGGCGATCGCGCTGAGTAATGGTTCCCATCGAGTAAATATGGGAAAAAATTTCAGTAACGGTCAAGTTGGGAAATTGGTAAATGGCTTGCATAATGATTAAAAATTATTGCAAAAGAACAAGGAATGAGGCTCTTCTATGTCAGAATAGATCGGACCCCGGCTGTTTCACAACCGAGGATTTATAGAAATCAAAGTTACGTAGATTCCCGGATGCGACTTCCGTAAATTCCCTGAACTCTTGTCCTTTGTCAGGGTCAGGAGAGATTGAGTATGGTCAGTCTCATTAATTTAAAATAATTTTAAGATTTGATGGGGCTATCGCCGGAACAAAAGGGAGGCGATCGGCGATCGTCAGCCGCCCGAAAATCTTTTGTATAAATTGCAGGGCAAAAAATAAACCTCAAGCCGGGTTTCAATCAAAGGTGAAGCTCTCCACTGCATTGGCGATGAATCCCCGGCGCGCATCGTCATTCATATCCGAAAGCCCGCCCGAGACTTTTAAACGAGGGCTGACGATAGGTCACGCCACAAATAGCAGCTAGCAGCAACCACCCCAAAATATTCACCCGAGAATCGAACAAAGTGACGTCCAACAGGTGAAACAAAATGCAAGCGCCAAATGCCACCAAGTAAGTGAAAAAAATTAATTTATCGTCGGTTATTTCATGGAAATCCCCAGGGATATCCCGATGGTTTTCCGGTGTATTGTCGCGCCAGATCCAGAGTAACACCACCGCTTTTGCTAATACCCACCCCACTAATCCCGACAGCAACAAGGTTGCGGGAATACCGGTTTCCGCCGCGAGCATCAAAAACAGGTTATGGGGATGACCCATCCACACTTGCGTTTGCGCTTCGTAAAGGTCGGTGAACGTTCGCAGCCCCCACCCGGTAAGCGGGCGATCGCGGGTCATGTCCCAGGCAAACTGCCACTGTGTCGTCCTTAAAGTAGCAACATGACGTTCCGGAAATAGCTCATCAGACAAGCGCATCCAGAAATAACTCGGCACGATAGCTCTGAGCCAACTTTGCAGGGGTTCCGGCGCAAACGCCGACCCCAGAATCATGCTAAGAACCGCCAAAAATCCAGCCACCAACAGCCGCCAACCGTGGTAGAGGGCGAAAGCCAAAACGGCGATCGCGGCGATCGCCCAACCATTGCGAGAATTCGTCAGCAGCAAGGCATATCCATTCCCCAACAGCGCCACACTCAGAAAGATTAACTGCTCCGAGACCTTCCCCTCTTGCCCGGTAGCATTCACATCGATGGATTTCACCACGCGCGGATCCCGGGGGTCGCGTACTTTCTCCGTCTGTTTTGGGCGCTGAGTCAGCTTGCGCCACCCGCGCGCCGTTTCAAACCACAACCCCAACCCGAGGATAAAGGTAATCAAAAAATAACTCGCCAGCACATTGGCATAGGCAAACACCGACGCCATGCGACCCGGAGGCGTGCCGGTGGCTTCCAGTTGCCAGTATAAAATCGGCCACAGCTTCACCGGTCCGGACCAGCCCCAAAACAACTGACCCAAGCCGATAATTACCACCGGTACCGAAGTGGCGACGGCGATCCAGGCAATGCGCCGCATCTGCGCCGGGGTTTGGATCAACAGGCTAAATGCGGCAAAAAATGCAAAAAACGGTAAAAAATTAAATAACCCCAACAATGCCACCGACGGATCCGCCGAAAACCCAGTGGCGATCGCCAGCCAAACCGCCAAAATAGCAAATCCTCGATTCACCCATCGGCGATGAATGTCTCGGTAACGTTGCTTCCAGGTGCCCACCATTGCCACGAGCAAACCCACCCCTCCCAGCAAGGGACTCATGGGCAACAGCAACAGCCCAAGTTGCGCTGAATTCCACCAGGGTTGCAACTGTCGATCGCGATGCCGAGACCCCCGCCCCATGAGGGATGAAGCTTTTTGCTTCATCGGTACCTGTTTATCCTTCATCGTTCATCTTTGTCTTACGCCAGTTCCCAACACTCGCTCTGGCGGGTGAGGCGAATTTGCGCCAAGGTGAATATCGTGGGAACGATTCTTCCGTAATTGGTGGCGATCGCCCGCCACCCCAGATCCGCCAAAAACCAGCCCCAAAGCACCGGTCCGACAACCGTCAACAGGCTTCGCGTCGCCCCATAGCGCGCCGCACTCAATGCCATGCCTCGTTTGGCGGTTTGTAGGGTGACATAATTCTGAAACTGACTCGCGGCGACAGTTCCCCCTCGGACCAACGCGCTTTTTGCCATCTGATATTTGGCAAAGTGAATCGCAAACTGGCGGGCAATTTGTTGCAATAATATCGGTTTGAGTACCGAGCTAATTGCCAAAGCGCTGCCCCCTTTCAGGAGCAATCCCACTGGGTCTTTTTGCACTGACAGCGGTAGGGGTTGCGGAATGTTGCTCGTCGCTAGCGATCGCTGTACCCGCAGGGTCAGCGCGTTTTGTTCCGACTCGGGCAATTGCTTCCAGGTTTTTCCCAGTAAGTTCAAAAACACTTCTGCTTCTAGATCGGTGGTGGAAAGCTGTTGCGAATATGGAATTTTCAAGTAACGACAAACCTGGATTAAGGTTTGCCGATAGGTGACGCGATCGCTCGACCCCCGCAGTACGGTAAAACCATCTGCAGCAAGATAGCGAAATCGATGTTCCAGGGCACAAATCCAAAAATCGCGATCGCGACTCTGGATGTCGAGCGGTTCTGGCGTTTGAAGGTAATCTAGGGGATTAAAGCGACGGCGGAACAAAATGTCCGTAATCTGCTGTAATTCCTCTTCCGTGGCTAACTCTAGTGCTGCTCTCAGTTCGTCCAACGTAAGCTCCTCCCCAATTGTCTGAGTTTTCCCTGCATCGGTGGCAGTCCCTATTGTAATTGTACTCCTATTGTTTTACGCTAACTAAATATTGTCTTTCACCCTTAGGCGTTGCGCGCCGCAGTTGGCGAGAATTCACGAACAAGGGGTTTTTTCATAGCTGATGAGCGATCGCTTGCTGGAATTTGATGTAGCTGTGATTGGTGCCGGCATCGCGGGGCTGACCTGCGCCGAACGCTTGCGCCAACTGGGTTATACTGTGGTGGTGCTGGAAAAGTCTCGCGGCGTCAGTGGTCGCGTCACCACCAGGCGGTTTTATGGCTTGCGCGCCGATCGCGGCGCTCGCTGTTTGGATCCGTCGGGCACCCTGTCGCAACAGTTGGTGCGGGTTCTGTCGCAACAAGGCATTGTCGAACCTTGGACGGATACGGTTTATCGCCTACAAGCCTCGGATGGCCAGATTTCTCCTCAGCCTCACTGGTGTCCTTATTATGCCCCACCCACAGGCATGAATGCAGTGGGTAAATTTCTCTCCCGTCATCTGGAAGTTTGGCTGAACCGTCGCGCCGAATCCCTCACCCCCACCGGCGATCGCACCTGGCACGTTCAGCTTAAAGCCACCGGGGAAGAAGCGAATCCTTTTTTAACTCAAGGGAGACAGGTGGAAATTTCCACCCCGGAAGAAGTGACGGCGAAGGCGGTAGTGGTGGCAATTCCCGCCCCGCAAGCGGTCACTTTGTTAGAATCTCCTGACAAGGGGATGGGCGATCGGTTTTTGCACCATTTGCGATCGGTCCAGTTCGACCCCTGTATCAGCACGATCGCCGTATATCCGGCGTCTCGTCAGGCTCAGTTTGCCCAAAGACCGGTACAATGGCGATCGCTGGTGGTTTCCCAAGACCCTTACCTCAGTTGGATTGGCTGGGATAGCAGCAAGCGCCCAGGTTCCTCACCACCGGTTGTCGTGTTTCACTCTACCCCGGCATTCGCCCGCGAGTATTGGTCCGCCAAGGACCTGGAACCCGCCGCCCGCCAACTCCTCGATCGCACCGCCGAATTGGGTCTCCCCGAGTTGCGCGATCCCGAAGCGTTTCAAGTGGATCTGTGGCGCTATGCCTTTTGTCAGCGTCCCTGGATAAAACCCGTCCTCAGTACCGCCCAACCCCTCCCCCTGGTTTGTGCGGGAGACTGGTGTGGCACGGCGCAAATCGAAACCGCTTTGCACTCCGGTTTAGAAGCCGCCAGTTGGGTAAACCGTCAGTTCGAGCAATTCCCCCTTCCCCCGTTAGCGAGTTTCTGGGAAGTTCTTGCGGCTGTTCCCTAAACTCCCACCCCCTCCTCTCGCCGACTCTCGCGCCGCCAAATAGTGGGTTTAAGGTTGACAAAAAAAGTGGCCGGGGGTATAATGAAGCAGTAGGCTCAGGCAGGGCGCTTAAGCATTGCATAACTTGCTTAACAGCCCTGCCTACACCATCGAGCTTCGTTACCAATTATCATAACACAGGCTTTCCTCCTCTGTCAATATTGCGCCGCCAAATTGTGGGT
>NZ_JAYFEQ010000326.1:0-297 GCF_055795085.1 Phormidium sp. CCY1219
AATACCCATTGCCGATTCCCTATTGTTTGCCAGTATTTCTTGGCTACCCACTTTCCTGTTTTGTTGGAATGTCTTCGCTTTCCCCATTTGGTTAACTTCCAATATAACGAGTTATCCATTTGAGAGAAGATTTCCTTGGACACTACTGTTGAGTAGTAGTTGCTCCACCCTCTGATGACCGGGTTGAGGCGTCTTATTAACCCCTCTTGCGGTACTGCTATATGGGAGTCTACTATCTCTTTTAGTTTCTTGTAGTGGGTTTTGATGGCCTTCTTGCTGGGTTTGATTATAGTTTTG
>NZ_JAYFEQ010000327.1:0-206 GCF_055795085.1 Phormidium sp. CCY1219
ACCACCAACGATAGCGACGAAAACCCCTTTAATTTCCCCATTAGCGGTACCGTTGATGCAGCAAATACCGGTGGTGGAGGTGGTGGGGGTACCGGTGGCGGTACTGGCGCACTTCCGCCCTTACCCCCCATCGATAGCGAGGTTCCCAGCGATGGCGGGGGTACTCCCACCGCGTGCGAATTATCCATCTGTAACGAAAACCTAAT
>NZ_JAYFEQ010000328.1:0-206 GCF_055795085.1 Phormidium sp. CCY1219
ACCACCAACGATAGCGACGAAAACCCCTTTAATTTCCCCATTAGCGGTACCGTTGATGCAGCAAATACCGGTGGTGGCGGTGGTGGGGGTACCGGTGGCGGTACTGGCGCACTTCCGCCCTTACCCCCTATCGATAGCGAGGTTCCCAGCGATGGCGGGGGTACTCCCACCGCGTGCGAATTATCCATCTGTAACGAAAACCTAAT
>NZ_JAYFEQ010000329.1:0-2519 GCF_055795085.1 Phormidium sp. CCY1219
CTGGTCTTCTGGTCAGGTGAGCTTGGGAAAATAAAGTCTTACCAAGCCCCTCCCTTTAGGGATGGGGTTCCTGACTTTCGGCTTGCTCTTCCATTTCTTGAATGGCAAGCAATAATTCTTCCTCTTGTTCTTCAAATTCCGATTCGGGAATTTCCCCCAAATCGAAAGCAAGCTGGAGGGCTAACAGTCGCTTTTGTAAGTTTTCTTTGTCATCGAGTTCTGCATTGGCGCGTTCGAGCAGTTGTTCTCCGATCCAAGCGATGCCCTCAATCGGAGCGGTGACGGGTAGGGTAAGTAGGCGCAGAATCATAAGGCAAGGGGTTAGGACAATAAAGGGTTCGGCGAGATTGGCAAACTTGCCAGGTTTTGCCCCCTCGTCCGGCTTTTATTATATCATAAAATAAAGAAACGCGGCAAAGGAATTCAGAATTAATCCCATTAAAATTGTTGTTGAATCGATCGCCGGTGGGGGCGAGTTCAGTGGAGTGAGAGGTAGGTTGCAGGATTGTACGGGAAACCACCCCGGCAAAAAAGCGATCGCCGTCAAACAGCGATCGCCTTTTCGAGCGGGGGTTGCGCCCGCAGGCATCACCCCCTACAGCTCACTTAGACGAAACTGAAGTAATCCGACTGCAAACTCAGGTCAGAAACATCCTGAACCACGGCAATCAAATCCTCACTGTCGCCCTCGGTGCGGTAAATTGCCGTGCCGGTTGGCATGCCTTCTGGAGAAGCCGCAAGGAAATAGTCAGCCGCCGAACCGTGCAACTGGATAGAATCTTCAGTGGCATTGAATTCGGTGAGAATTGCATATTCCTGGCCACTATCCCCATCGGCGCTATTGAGATAGTAGGCTTGGTTGGCATCGCCGAGGGTGAAGGTTTCGGCACCGGGTTGACCGATGAGCTGGTCAACCGCACCCATGTCTGCATCGATCGCATTTTCATCCATGCCGGTGACGAGATCCGTTTCCTCATCAGCGAGTAAGGAGCGATCGCCGAGATTGAAATTCGTCCCCGGATTGACAGCGATCGCGCCCCCGATGCGACCTTCGGCAAATCCGTGCATCAGATAGTGTACGTAGCCACTGGCAAACCCGCCCTCGCTGACGGCAGACTCCACATCCGGGTTATTCGCCAGATACTCACTATTGCTAAACGCCAAACTCGGGTCGCGACCCTCGGACATGCCGTAGTAGAGAAAGTGTTCCATCGCAGTACGGAAGGTACCGTTTTCCACCGCATCGGCAACATCGGCATTTTGCGACAGATAGTCTTGGGCGTTGAAGGTTTGTGTCAGCACCTCAAACTGCGGGAACGGATTGCGACCTTCCGCGAAACCGACGGTCACTAAATGTTCCAAACCATTGCTGTATGTGCCATTGGCGATGGCCTCGGCGGCATCCGCGTATTGCGACACATAGAACATCTCGAACTCTTTAAAGACATCGCTAGGGAAGCGACCTTCAGCAAATCCGAACTTGATGAAATGTTTGAACCCACTGCCGAACGAGCCATTGGTAACGGCATCTGCCACATCCGGGTTATTGCTCAGATAAAGGTTCGTGAAAACCTCACTGGGGGCGCGACCTTCCGCAAGCCCAAACAAGCTAAAGTGTTCGGCAGCGCTGCGGAACGTTCCATTTGCCACGGCGTCCGCAACGTCTAAATTTTCTGCCAGATAGTATTCGGGGTCGAAGAGTAAAATTGAGAGCTTGCGGGGCTGAGCGGTTTCACTCTCCTCATCATCACTCAATTCTTCGCTGTTGCTGCTAGCAGGCAACTCCTGGAGAGGCAACCCTGCGCTATTGGGGGAATCGGCGTCAAGCTCGTTCGTGAAGGTCGGACGGAACAGATCTTCCTGAGAAAGGGTCTCGAAGGTGGGGCGAACTGTGGGATCTGCCACTCGCACTTCTGCCATCTTCTGCTCGATCGCCTCTTTGGTATTGTTGGCGAGAAACTCTTCCACCGGCAAGGTACCTGCTGCCAATTCCGGCAACCCAACAGCGATTTGGCCCACCGCCACTGCCTGCATTTTGGTGATTTCCGTGGCCATATCTTTTAACGGAATACCACTTTCGATCGTGTCTTGGACGATTTGGTTGCCCAGGGTCATCACTTGCGCCGCCGCCGAAGCGACGCTGCTGACTTGCTCCGCATTCACGGTACTCCCTTCCGCACCGAAAGAGGCACTCCGACTGATTGCATCTTGGACGATGGCCTCGATCGTCTCGAGTTGGGTTAAGTCAACCGAACTGTTAGATTTGACCATCTTGGCGATGCTAGCGATCGCGGCATGACCGAGTTGCTGCAAGTCAATATTGCTTCCACCCTCGATTAACTTCGCCGTTTGGACGATCGTATTTTGCACCTGAATCATCGCCGCAAACACTGCGGCTCCATTCGGATCCCCATTGGCGATCGCTTCAAGAGGATCGTAGGTGTGCGATTCGTTCCCGCAAAAGTGGAGGGTAAATGCCCGAAACGTAAGCGGGGCAAGGAAAACAGTCCCTAAAGGCT
>NZ_JAYFEQ010000330.1:0-491 GCF_055795085.1 Phormidium sp. CCY1219
ATTCTACTCAGGAGAGGGGGCGCTGCTAATCTAAAAATTTGTGTTCGGGGACTCGACAATCCCGCCAAACCGGGCTATAATCTAACTACAAGTGCGAAAAGTGCGAAAAGTGCGAAAAGTGCGAAAAGTGCGAAAAGTGCGAATCGTTCCCGCCAAAGTCAAGGTTGAAATACCGAAAACGTAAGCGGGGCAAGGAATCCAAGGCGTAAAGCCAAGGAACCTTGACAACTATCATCTGGTTGCCAAGGAGGAGGAAAACGGTAACAACCGCTACCAAATCTCAGGTCAGCAGGCTCCGAGTCAAAGGAATTCAAGAAATTCCCGAGAGCAACGGCGTTAGCCACCCCCACTTATTGGACTCACGAACCACTGAGTGAAGCGGGGAACGGAAGAAGGGAAAGGTCAGGGAGTTTATAATCCACTGACACCGACTTGCAAAAGTACCTCGGGGGAAAGATGGAGGCGTCGGCATAACACCCCAGATGATGGAA
>NZ_JAYFEQ010000331.1:0-3567 GCF_055795085.1 Phormidium sp. CCY1219
CACTTTGATAATGCCTTTAAGAGTTCAGTTTTGGACTGCTTAAGAATCCCCGCGTCTTCAGCGCGGGGAGTATCAATTTGCTGTTGCCCATTTATTTTCGATGTAATGGGTGGCACACTGTACGAAGACCGTTTGTTGTCTGAATCTCCTAGCCGGATGGTGGGGCTAAAGCGTTTTCCGTTGCCCTGCTTACCTTCTGGCTAATTTGTACCCTTTTTCTCCGCTGCAGATCGAATGCTATGCAACTGATGAACCCCTCCACCATGACTGGCCAAATCATCCAAGGGCGCTACAAGGTACTCAAAGACCTGAAGCGAGGAGCCTTTGGAAAACTTTATCTGGCTGAAGATTCTCAGCAATCGCCAGACAATCCCCTGTGCGCGATCGCCATTCTCCAGCCCAACAGTTCAGATCCGCTGATTTTGCAAGAAGCGCGTCGCCGCTTTGAGCGGGAGGTAAAAATCCTGGAAAAAATCGGCGCTCATCCTCAAATCCCGCGCCTGATAAATTATTTCGAGGATAATCTAAAATTTTATCTGGTGTTTGAATACATCGAAGGGGAAGACCTGAGCCAGGAAATCGCCCCGGGGAAGCGCTGGAGCGAAGGAATGGTGATGGCGTTTCTGCACATGGTTTTAGAGGTATTGGGGTTTGTGCATCAGCACCAGATCGTTCACCGCAATCTCAAACCGTCGAATTTAATCCGCCGAAGCAGCGATCGCAAACTCCTGCTGGTGGATTTTGGCGCGCTCAAAGAAATCGAAACCTTGGCGGTAAATTCTCGCGGTCAGGTAGCGACGGCGGCGATCGGCACTGCAGGCTATATCCCCATCGAACAACTGAGCGGAAAACCCCGGTTAAATAGCGACCTATATGCGTTGGGGATGTGTGCGATTCAAGCCTTAACCGGGTTGCCACCGCGCCAGTTGGAACGGGATCCGAAAACCGGGCAAGCGCTCTGGCATCATCTGGTGATGGTGGATCCTCAATTGGGGCGCATTCTGGACAAAATGATTTGCGTGGATCCCGAGGAGCGCTATCCGGATGCCTCGGCGGTCCTCCACGACCTGAGAAGCTTGCATCAAATGGGACAAACATTAGACGGACGCTACCAAATTGTCAGTCTGTTGGGAGAAGGAGAGTTTGGCAAAACATTTTTAGCGGAAGACTTGCAACGCGCCGAGCAGCCGTGGTGCGCGATCGTGCAACTGCAACCCCTGCGCCGGGATGTGTTTCCCTGGTGGGAAGCAAAAAGCTTTTTCGATACGGAAGCGCAACTGCTGCATCAGTTAGGCACCCACGATCGCATCCCCCGGTTGTTGGCGGATTTCGAGCAAGATGGGGCCTTTTATTTGGTTCACGAATTAATTGACGGGGAACCGATAAGCGCGGAAATCGCGGGGCGCAAGCGTTACGATGAAGCCCAGGCGATCGCCTTACTCAAAGACGTCCTCGAAACCCTCACCTTCGTTCACGATCGCCACGCCATTCACGGGAATCTAAAACCGTCCAATTTAATCCGCCGCCGCGAGGATGGCAAAGTGATGGTCACGGATTTTGGCTCGGTGAAACAACTCACCACCCTGGCGATCGACCAAGGTCAGCTCAAAACTTCCAGCCCGATCGGCACCCCGGGATATATGCCGAAAGAGCAAATGATGGGCAATGCCCGCGCGAATAGCGATATTTACGCCCTCGGCGCGATCGCCCTGCAAGCACTGACGGGAGTCTATCCGGACCACTTCGGCACCCATCCGCAAACCGGGGAAATTAACTGGCGCAAGCACCTGCAGGTCAGTGAAGGGTTTGGGGAAATCCTGGATAAAATGGTGCGCTCTTATTTTCGCGAACGCTATCAGTCGGCCCAGGAGGTGTTGGAAGACTTGCAACAGCTCCCCGTGGATCCCCCGCTGGCGCAGGAAACCCCAGAACTGGTCTCCCTGGCTCCTGTGGCTCCCCCGGTGACTCCCGAGGACAAGCCCACTTCTCCCCCGGATCCGGCTCCCGAACCGGTTGGGGCTGTGGAAAACCCTGTGGAAAACCCTGGGGTGGAAAAACCTGTGGAAAAGGTTCCGTACCAGTCCGAGGTCAGCCAACGCATACCACAAAAGTTGCGCGTTGTCAAGCCCTGGCAGATGGCGGTGGCGGTGGCGATCGCCGGCGGTAGCATCTTAGGAATTGGCAATTACCAACACCAGCGCGCCCAACAGGCAAAAGCGCAGGAGTTCATCGATCGCGCCAGTGAGAAAGTGGCGGCGGAGGAATTTGAGGCGGCACACAATGACTGCGACAAGGCGATCGCGCTCGCCGGGGATTATGCAATGGCATGGAAGTGTCGCGGCGATGCGCTTTATCTGTTGCAGGACTACGATTCGGCTTTGGTAGCCTATGAAAATGCCAGCAAGTTAGAACCGAAAAATCCCAAATATTGGAACAATCGCGGCGAGGCACTCTATCAGTTGCAGCGCTATCAAGAAGCGATCGCCGCTCACGATCGCGCCTTGGAACTGCGATCGGATGACCCCAACGCTCACAAAGGGCGCGGACTCTCTCTGCTCGCACTACAGCGCGATAAAGAAGCCTTGGCGGAGTTCCACCGCGCCACGGAATTGCAGCCCAACAATCCGGAACTCTGGGAACGCAAAGTGCTGGTTCTGGAAAAGTTGCAACGTCCGCAACAGGCCGATCGCGCCCGGGAACAAGCCCTCGCCGCCTATAACGAGCGCCTCGCCAGCAATCCGCAAAATCCCGGTATGTGGGTAGAACGCGGTCGCCTGCTCAGCGAACTCGATCGCGCCCCAGAAGCCTTTGACTCCTACGATCGCGCCTTGGAAATCGACCCCGAGTTTTATTTGGCCTGGAATGCAAAAGGCGGCACTTTGTATGGTATGCGGGAATTTTACGACGCCCTGGATGCGTATGACACAGCCCTAGACATCGAACCGACATTTTATAAAGCATGGCATAACAAAGGGTCAGTCCTCAGTGCCGGCTTGGCACGCTATTGGGATGCGATCGCCGCTTACGATCGCGCCTTGGAAATCGAGCCGAATTTCTACGATGGATGGCGCGATCGCGGAATTGCCCTGATTCAGTTGCGACGCTACCAAGAGGCACTCGCCTCTTTCGATAAAGCCGTGGAAATCACCCCCAACGATCGCAAATCCTGGGCCAGTCGCGGCGTGGCGCTCAATGAATTGCGCCGCTACGATGAGGCGATCGAATCGTTTAACAATGCCCTGGAAATGGACGATCGCGATGCCTTCGCTTGGACCCAACTGGGTATCGCCCTGGAATCTCGCGAACGCTATGAAGAAGCCCTGGAAGCGTACAACAAAGCCCTGGAAATCGAACCCGAGTATTATCTGGCTGAGGAATCTCGCCAGTGGGTTCTGGGTAAGTTAGGCCGGTAGCAACAGTGGCGACTGGAAGTCGCGCCTGTGCGAGCAAAGCCCGCCTACGCGGGCTAATTTCCACTCGTTCCCAGGCTACTCGTTCCCAGGCTCAGCCTGGGAACGGCCCTCCCGAGGCTCCGCCTCCCTCACTCGCGCCGCAAAATAATTGACC
>NZ_JAYFEQ010000332.1:0-333 GCF_055795085.1 Phormidium sp. CCY1219
GCAGAACCTGTGCTTACTGCGGAGTTCAAAATGTACCCCTTGAAGTTGAGCATATTCAGCCTCGGTCTAAGGGTGGCTCCGATCGGCTGTCTAACCTGACCCTGGCTTGCCACTCATGCAATCAAGCCAAAGGCAATGGGGACATTCGGGATTTTTTATTGGGCCTGCCAGATTTGCTAGGTCGCATCCTCAAGCAAACCCAATCACCACTTAGGGATGCGGCTGCCGTTAACTCCACCCGATGGGCATTGTTCAAGGCTTTGAAAGCAACAGGACTTCCAGTCACCACAGGAACGGGCGGACAAACGAAGTTCAATCGACTTCGGCTCAATC
>NZ_JAYFEQ010000333.1:0-330 GCF_055795085.1 Phormidium sp. CCY1219
GCAGAACCTGTGCTTACTGCGGAGTTCAAAATGTACCCCTTGAAGTTGAGCATATTCAGCCTCGGTCTAAGGGTGGCGCAGATCGCGTGTCTAACCTGACCCTGGCTTGCCACTCATGCAATCAAGCCAAAGGCAATGGGGACATTCGGGATTTTTTATCGCGCCTGCCAGATTTGCTAGGTCGCATCCTCAAGCAAACCCAATCACCACCTAGGGATGCGGCTGCCGTTAACTCCACCCGATGGGCATTGTTGGCTTTGAAAGCAACAGGACTTCCAGTCACCACAGGAACGGGCGGACAAACGAAGTTCAATCGACTTCGGCTCAATC
>NZ_JAYFEQ010000334.1:0-6316 GCF_055795085.1 Phormidium sp. CCY1219
CTGGGGATGAAATTCCAAGACCCTCCACGCCGCATCCGGTACCCAGAATCTCCTCCCCAATCCCAAGCACTCCCATCTGACGGCGCACCATTGTAATTATCATGCCAAACATCCTGACACCATTCCCAGACATTCCCATGCATATCGTATAGTCCAAATGCATTGGGCGGAAAACTCCCCACCGGCGTGGTTTTTTTTCGATATTCCCCTTGTTCTTCCTTGGCGTAGGGATAATTTCCATTATAATTCGCCAATTCTGGGGTCATGGTTGCCCCGAAATGGAATGGCGTGGTGGTTCCGGCGCGACAGGCATATTCCCATTCTGCTTCCCTGGGTAAGCGATACACTCGTCCCGTTTTTTGGGACACTCGCTCACAAAATTCCACCGCATCGTGCCAGGATACGTTTTCTACTGGTAAATTTTCTCCGATGAAATAGGAGGGATTATTTCCCATCACTGCTTGCCATTGTGCCTGTATTACCGGATATTTGCCTATAAAAAATTCCGGCACTTTCACCCGATGTTGTGGACTTTCATTCTTATCTCTCCCTGACTCCGTTTCCGGAGAACCCATGCGAAATGTACCCGCCGGAATGCGTACCATTTCCAACCCAATTCCTTGTCCCAAATCTTCGGTAAAATATTCCGCCTCCCTTTGCTGACGGTCGATCGCTTTTCCATACCGATTGACAGTAATTACCTCAAAGCTAAATTTTAGCGGCGGATTCAGGGCGTCTAATACTTCCAACGCTGACTGATATCGCTGGTTTGGATAATCGGATAATAACTTATCCAATACCTGAGCCAAATTCTGGCTAATTTCTACCCCAGAAGGCAACTGTTCTCGCCATTTCCAACATCCTTCTATGCTGTCGTAAAGCTTATCGGTACTATCCAATTCTAAGAAACATCCCGTCATTAACCGCACGCAAGTCACTGCTAAACTATATAAATCGCTAGCCGGATAGGCGACGCCGCGCATCAGTTGTTCCATTGGGGCGTAACCTGGCGTTCCCACTTTGGTTTTCACGCAGGTGTTCTGAGGAGTTTGCATCGTGATAGTGCTTTGTTTGGCAACGCCAAAATCAATTAAGACTAATTTGTTATCCCTGCGGCGGCGAATGATGTTCTCGGGTTTGATATCGCGATGAATGACTTTTTGCTGGTGGATGAAATGGAGAGTTGGCAATAAGTCTTGTAGTAGTGCGCGAATTTTGCTTTCGTCAAAGGTGCCCTCAGCTTGGAATTGTTCCAGCAAAGTTTGTCCCGGGATATATTGCTGTACTAAATACAGATAATTGCTTTGTTGGAAATAGGCATAGAGGGTGGGAATTTGCGGATGTTCTTCTAAGTGCAAGAGGCGGTCTGCTTCTCGTTCAAATAACTCCAGAGCCTTTTCCAACAGTTGCGGGTTGCTGCTCATTCCGTCAGTGGGTGCAAACTGTTTGACCACGCAAACTGCATCCCGTCGGTCTGTATCTTTGGCTAAATAGGTTTTGCCAAATCCACCGCTTCCTAGGGGGCGATCGATGCGATAGCGATCGCGCAATACCGGCGTCAGTTGCGTGCCGCAGCGATTGCAATATTGATTCCCCTCTGGGTTCTCCGGTTTCGGGCAGGCGGGATTCAGGCAGTAAACGGTCATGGCATATATAGGGGCGCACCTTTTCCATTATCCATATAATAGGTCAAGGGGGGAACGGTTGTCAAGGGGGTTTTGGGGAAATTTTGATAAAGTTTTGTTGCGATTTGGGCGGGGAAGATTAGAAGTAAAATGGGAGAGCGATCGCCCGCCTTAATTGGGTAAAAAATAGTTGGTGTTGGCAGACGAAAGCTTGTGAAAGCGCGATTTCAATTCTCCGCCTTAATTGGTTAAAAGAAATGGGGGAATTATTAGGGGAAATTCTCTGGTAGGCGATAGCTTGTCCGGGGCGTTCCCAGGCTGAGCCTGGGAACGAGAGAGGAGAGAACGAGAAAACGAGAGAATGTTTTCTCAAGTTTCAATTATTGCTTTGGTTTTCAGCAGGTGCTAGGAAAGAATTTTATGAATTAGGCAACCCGATCGCCATCACCGTCTTCCAATGCCAATTGAGCGATTAACCCCACTCGTTGTAAAGCCAACTTCAGAGCTTGATTAATCGGAAAACGTTCGATTCCCAGGGAAGGGTCGAGGTTAGCGATTTGGGTAGAGATGTGCGAGAAATTGGCAGCATCTAGACCGGCAGCGATCGCAGATTTTGCCCGATCCACCTCCTCGGGTATCGTTGCTTTGTGGCGCACGCAAGCTGCCAGTTGCGGGGTTCCCTGCTTATCGTTTACCGTAGCGAAAGCAAACAACCGACACAGACTGGGTCGCCAGGGATACACCGAACAGCGACCATTCCCGGGGATAAACGGGTCCGGAGAGTAAAACACGCAAGGGCCGCACTCATTCACCTGCGCCACCCGGTCCAACCAAGCGGATGCTTCGCCGCGACGCCACAACTCCAGCGCCAGAGGCAACATTTCGAGTACCGTAGTTTCCACCTCGGGATTTTCGCAGCACTTTCCGCATCCCGAGGGACAGTGCAATCCCGTAGCGCGTTGCAGTGAAGCGGTTTGTTCGTCGATGCGATCGTATAAGTCTGTAACTTGTTTTAAGACATCACGGTTCATAGAATTCGGCAAATCCTGCCCCATCGGGCAAAGTAAAAAGAGTATGCTCCTATAATATATAGCGCAAATTGGGGGAAAGTGGCAGGGGAGGGATGAATGGGGAGAACACTGGCATTTCATCCTCGGGAAAAGGCGAGGAAGCCCTGCAAAGTTGGAGGCGTAGCCGCGATAAAATAAAAATAGTGTTGAGAAAAAATAGCGACCCGAATGCTACCAAAAGAAGACCTATTGCAAAGCGTTGAAAATAGAGAGACAATGGCGCGGGCCATTGATTGCGCGGAACAAGCGATTAAAACCTGGGAAATTGTGGCGATGGACTTTCTTTCGCCGCCGGAACTGATGGAAATCGAATCGGCATTCGAGCGCCTGACCGAGATAAATATGGTAGCATGGGGAGGTTATCCCCAAGCGGAACGCAAGCGAGTGGCGATCGCCCGGGCAGATTTGCCCTTAGATAAAGCCAGCGTGCCCATCGCCGCGTTGGACATTGCCGGTAACTTCCTGTTCGATCCGGCAAGCCATCGGGACTTTCTCGGTGCTATGCTCGGAACCGGAATCGTGCGGGAAAAAACCGGGGACATCATCGTATTGGGGGAACGTGGGGCGCAGGCGATCGTGGTGCCCGAGATGGTAGAATTTTTAGAAATGAACCTCACCCAGGTGCGATCGGTGCCGGTGAAAACCCAAGCGATCGCCCTGAGCGAACTAAAGATTCGCGAACCGAAGAAAAAAGAACTCACCACCGTAGAAGCATCCATGAGATTGGATGCGATCGCCTCCGCCGGATTTGGCATGTCGCGCAGCAAAATGGCGGATTTAATCAATTCTGGGGACGTGCGAGTGAACTGGAAAGAAATCACCCAACCCAGTTACCAAGTCAAACCCGAAGATTTAATTGCCATTCGCGGGAAAGGACGCTTAGAAGTCGGCGAAGTGCAGACCACGAAAAAGCAGCGCTACCGGGTGCAACTGACCCGCTACAAATAAAGCGGTTCCATAGCTTAATCTCTATTACCACATTTTTGAGGAAATGTCAACTCCTGACGGCTGAAGCAGAAACCCGGCACAGAGCGGGGTGTGGCCATCGAGGGGATAAACCCCGGCATTGGCTTAGAAACATGGCATACTTTAAACCATGCATCTACACTCAAGGCAATAGACCCCTCCTCGGGGATGATTTTCCACCCCGAGGGGAGCAATTGCACGGGAAGCAACGCCCAATCGGGCAAACGTACAGCCATCATAGCCGCCAAGCAATTCTCAGTCGCGCAAGCTGAGGCAAAAAACCCTGCCCTGGGGAAACTTCAACCCGGTTGATACCCAAAAGGGAGGGGAGAGACCCCGAGAGGAATTCGATACCTGCAACCCACTCAACCCAAACCGGAAACCCACCGTTGCTAAATTTACCTCGGAACCTTAGCCATTTAACCCCATCGAAACTATCCGTGTTTTTTAAGTTTTTCCGCCAGATAAAGAAGCGATCGCCGGATCTAACCGGGGTAGCGGTGGTGGCGATCGCCACCCTTTGCACCGCTGGATTAGCCGTGGGCGTGCGAGAATTTGGGGGGTTTCAGCGGTGGGAACTGATGCTGTTCGATCGGATGATGCAGTGGCGAGCCTCAGAACCCCCGGATCCGCGCATTCTGATTGTCGCCATTACCGAACAAGACATCCAAAAAGAAGGAGAGTGGCCCGTAAGCGATCGCACCCTCGCCAGAGCGATCGACAAACTGCAACAATACGATCCCGCCGTGATTGGCTTAGACATTTATCGAGACTTAGCCCAACCTCCGGGACATCAAGCAATGGTCGAACAACTCGCCGCCGAGAACCTGATCGCCATTCGCAATGATTTCCCCGGAGTCAACCCGCCCCCCAGCGTTCCCGAGGAACGGATTAGCTTCAATGACTTAATTACCGATCCCGACGGACCGATTCGCCGCAGTTTAATAACCTTCGTGGAGAACGGACAAACCAACTTTTCCTTGGCCCTGAAACTGGCGATGACGTACTTAGAAGAACGAGGGTTAGTCCCGCAACCCAACCCCAACCGCCGGGGTGAGATTCTCTGGGGAAAAGCAGTATTGAACCAATTGAGTTCCACCTCCGGGGCCTATACCCACATTGATGACCAAGGCTATCAACTTCTCATCAATTACCGTTCGCCAGAGAACGTGGCGCGCCAAGTCACGCTGTCTGAGGTGGAATCGGGCTACATCAACCCCGAGTGGGTGAAAGATAAAATCGTGCTGATCGGCACCATTGCACCCAGCATCGGCGACTTGCACTACACCCCCTACAGCCCCGCCCAGGACGATCCGTTTATGGCGGGGGTGGTGATTCACGCCCAGATGACCAGCCAAATCTTGAGTGCGGTACTAGATGGACGGGGGTTATTTTGGTTTTGGCCCAATTGGGCAGAATGGGTGTGGATTATCGGTTGGGCGGCGGCGGGGGGGACGATGGCGTGGGTCTTTCGTCATCCAATCGTCTTGAGTGCCATCAGTGGGATAGGAGAAGGGGCGTTATTGCTGATAAGCTGGGGGATTTTTACCCAAGCCGGTTGGGTGCCGGTGGTGACCCCTGGGGTGGCATTTGCGATCGCCGCAGGCGGTGTGGTGGCATATCGCGCCTATCAAGCGGGACGACAGCAGCAGATGGTGATGAAGCTGCTCGGTCAAAGTACCTCCCGCGAAATTGCCGATGCCCTCTGGGAAAACCGCGATCGCTTGCTCAAGGATGGCAAGCTTCCGGGTCAAAAGTCGATGGCGACCATGTTATTTACGGATTTGAAGAACTTTAGCACCATTTCCGAACAGATGCCCCCGGAGGCCCTGATGGAGTGGTTAAACGAATATTTGGACATGCTGACCCAGGTGGTGGAAGAACATCACGGGATTATTAATAAGTTTACCGGCGATGGCATCATGGCGGCGTTTGGGGTGCCCATCCCGCGCCAAACAGACCTGGAGATTGCTGAAGATGCCCGCAATGCGGTGAATTGCGGTTTGGCAATGGGCGATCGCCTCGGAGAACTGAACCTTTACTGGCAGCAACGCGGTTTGCCGGTGATTCAAATGCGGGTGGGCATTTTCACCGGGCCAGTGGTGGCGGGCAGTTTGGGGGGCAAAGACCGGCAAGAATACGGTATTATTGGCGATAGCGTGAATATTGCTTCCCGGCTGGAAAGTTGTGAGAAAGACCGTCAGTCGAGCATTTGTCGGGTGTTGATTGCGGAAGAAACCCTGGTGAGACTCCCCGATGAGTTTGTGGTGGAACCCTGGGGGCCTTTGGCGCTCAAAGGCAGGCAGGAAACTGTGGATGTTTACCGGGTGATTTGTCGCCAAGAAACTGCTCCCGCCGCAGACCCCTCCGGGGGCGATGGAGCCTAATCGTAATATGAAGTTTACATAAACTTTACTTTCTGCGATCGCAGAATTGTCATGCCTTCTGGAAATGGAGGTTAGAATAACAATAGAGTTATTATTTTCGACTCTGAGGATTGTGGAGCCGCGTGGCGCGGTGGGAGGGCACCCTTGGCCTCCCTTCTCGCCGTTGGCCACGGTGCGAATCAATCCCGTTTAATATTTAGCTTCTCGGCGGGAAGCCCCGCGCTCTACCCGTGCTTGGTGAGCGTCGGGATGAGAGCCAGGGGAAATG
>NZ_JAYFEQ010000335.1:0-4063 GCF_055795085.1 Phormidium sp. CCY1219
AGCTTGTAGGGTGGGCAGGGTCACTAGATTTGATGCTAGAACGACTGATTTTATAACCCTGCCCACCCTACGAACTACTCTTCATCAGATGAACTCCTGAAATAAGTGTAAGAACAACAAGGGGGATTTAGCCCGATCGCAATCCTCAAAAAAACGCTTTATTTGACCTCAGTCGGTTCTGGCGCTTTGATGCCCAAGATATTTTCTAAACTGTCAAAAATAGTTTGCTTCGTTGCCAATAACAGGGCACAATTGAGGGGGGTAAGAGTAAGAGACTGGAACCAGCGATCGCAAGTCTCGCTGACAGCCTCTAAATGCTGGCAAAGCAGATGCGGAGCAATTTCATTAGCACTTTGTTGCAAGACTTTAGGAGTCGCTTGCACTTGGTTGGCGAGAGTGGCGGCGTTGGCATCCTCCCAAACGCACTCTGCCAATGACATCGGCGTAGGCGCAATCTGCCAATTATCTCCAGTGTTTAGCTGGATAACGCCTTGCTGGTGAGCTTGATGCAGCAGCAGACAACAACGGGTATGGGCAGATTTGACCCGATAGAGACTATCCTTGGGGGTCGGTTGTCCCGCTGTGCTGATATTGATGGGGGCAACGCCGGTGAGGGGGACGCGAAAACTGTGCCAACGCAAAGCATCCATCCCGATCGCTTTGATGAGTTCCTCCGAGGCAATATCAGGAATCGGATGAAGTTGCTGGGTGGGTTTGTGGAAAGCGTGGAGTTTTATCGGCTGAATCGCAATAAATTGAAATTGCTGTTTGGTGTAGCCCAGACATTGCATCGCGGCGGTGAGTTGGATGTCATAGCCGGTGTAAGTGGAGGGACGCAACAGGATAATTTTGTCATAGCCTTGTTGGAAGATTTGATGGTAGCAGGCAATGTCTTCTAAGAGTTGAGTGAATTCGCCGTCGCGGTGTTGGAGGACGCGATCGAAGTCGTCGCCAAAATCGGCAGTTTTGATAAACCAGTCTTTGGGTTCATCTTTCAGGGCAGTTTGTTCGATGTCGGCGGGTAAATCCGCAGCAAATTGGCGCGACATTGAGGCTTGGTAAATGTTGAAATTGGTTTTGAGACTGTTGAGGAAGGTTTCACAGTCGGGGGTTGGTTTCGAGGGAGTGATGAGGGTACGATCGGTTTGTTGGAGGAGGGTTTGGAGGGTGTCGGTAAGGTTACAGCGCAGATCGGCGGATGAGGTGATTTGCGCGGGGTAGACGGGTGGGCGATCGAGGTAGATTTGTTGGGGTTTGTTCATGGTAGTGTTGGGTTAATGGGGGTTGGAAAGTAATTGCAGTTCTATTATCCTGGGTGGTGAGCGTCTTGGCGATCGGCTGTAGTGCCTGGAATTAGGATATAACTGGAGTAGAGCAGTCGTAGAATTTTGCCCTAGAGGTTAGCTGAATACAAAATATGGTAAAATAAGCTCTTGTTTGAACCGACTCCTGATGCGGGAGGTGGTTATAATAGCACCGGGCGAATCAGTCGTTGTTTATGAAACGTTTCGTTGGAGAGGATTGAGAAAGTGAAAGAATATACATTTAAACTGGATGATTCGATTGGTGAATTTGTCGAACAGTTCCAAGATTATGGGTTTCATGATTCGAGAGAACTTGTTATGGCAGCGCTGCACAGATTGCGATCCGCTTTAGAATCAGCAAAATTAGAGGAATCAGCCGCTCTCTATGCGGAAATCTATGAAGAAGAGCCAGAGTTACAAGCACTAGCTGAAGCCGGGTTAGAAGAATGGCCGAAAGAATAAAGCTCAACCGGGGTACAATCATTGATGTTAATCTTGACCCCACTCAAGGTTCAGAAACGGGAAAAATCAGACCTTGTATTGTGGTTACGAATAACACTTACAACGAGCGAGTACCCGTCATTCAAGTTGTCCCAATTACTGCATGGAGCGACAAAAAAGCTAAGATCGCAACAAATATCGAGATTTTGCCCTCAGCAGGGAATGGATTGACTAAGAAATCTATTGCAGATTGCTTGCAAACCCGCCCGATTGACTATCGCTCTCGCTTGGTTGCCATTCGAGGTGAACTGGAACCGGAAGTTTTGGTAAAAATTGATAATGCTCTCCGAATCGTGTTTGCTTTGTAGAAAACAGATGGCGAACTTAATTTTAGTGTAGGCGCGATCGCCTTTCGGAAAGAGGAGATTTGGGATCGCATAAGTTGCGAGTCGCTGTTTAATTAAATTGACCGTGACCTTTAAAGCGAGAGTAAATACCCAGTGCGCCAAATGCCAATAATGCGATCGATGTACTCCCTTCCGGGACGGAAGTGGGGGCAGGAATCGCTTCCATTTTAAAATCAGCTTGTTCGGTATTAAAGGCAATTTTGAGTGGAAAAGCGCTAGGATCTTCAGGATCGACAAGGGGGTTAATATCGGTGATGGCAAATTCGGAAACCCCGTGACCGAGTAATGAAACAAAATTAACACTTTCCCCCGGACTAAATTCTCCGAGAATGGTATCGCCAACGGAGATGGTAAATAAATTATCGTCATCAATGGCGATCGGGAAGTCGAGGATGTCAGTAAACAGAGAATCCTCTAGCATGGTATAGCGAAATCCGTAAGCAGTAGGGGGATCGACCCAACGACCAGAAGGTACATCGTCAAATATCCAAGTACCGGGTTCGGTAACGGTAGGCATCACTGGGTTGTCTTGAGTCCAACCAATATTCGCCCATCGTCGTCGCCATTCCTCCTGACGTCGTCGTTGTTCAAGTTGTCGTTGCCATTCTTCCCATCGCAATTGTTCTGTTGGTTGGCGATTCGGTAAACTGTCATTCAGTAAAACACGAGAACCGTTGGTATGGTAAGTCCATTGATTGCTGCCACTGGTTATGACTACTATCCAACCATCGACGAATGCTTGGGTACAGAATATTTCAGGTCCGCTAATTCCCATACATCCATTGGGCCAGGTTACACGACTAGCAGTCTCAATTTGCAATTCAGAAATGGATAAGCTGGTGTCTTCTGCTGCTTGTTGAAGAATGATTTGTGTTAACGCATCGGATAATGTTGCTTCCGACACGGTTTGGGTTTTGGCTGTATTAGGAGTAAAGAGATTTAAGGTGACAGATAAGCTTAAGATAGCGGCAAGTTTGAGTAGGGGGTTTTGAGAGCTAAAAAAGATTTTCATTGTTTTTCAGAATGCTACATTTTTTGGGGTTCGTTTTGGACTTTGGGAATTGCATCATTGTTGATGCAGTGGTGGGATTTTTTTTAGAGCGTGGTTGGGGGAAGATGGGCGATCGCTCTCGGGGGAAAAAGAGGCGATCGCACTCTGAAAAATTCAGGGTATATTTCAGGAATTACATCTAAGAACCCTTCACCCAACCAGTGCCATTACAGCGAGGACATTGAGGTTCTCGTTTACCACGAGGGACAGAAATCCGTCCTTTTCCGTGACATTTTGGACATTTTTTTCAGCTTTATCTTTTTCAGGTTTGCCTTTGTCGTAAGGGTGTCTTTCAGACATGATAGTTTCTCCTTTAGTAATGGGCGATCGCTTTTCGGTAAATATGGGCGATCGCTTTCCAGGTAGGGTGTGTTAGCGGGGAATTAACTTTGGGCCGAAGTCGAGTAAATTGTATTCCCCGCGTAACGCACCGAAAATGTTTGATTGACTCTATATAAATTTGGTGCGTTACGTCGGACTTGTTAATTGGTTTGTTTTTGCCCAAAACTTATCACCGACGTAACGCACCCTACCACTCGTAATGTCTCAGACTATGCTGATTTTGATGGACTGACCATTGAAAACTGGTTTGTTTAGTCACGGTAGGGTGCGTTGCGGCTCAAACCCATGTCGAACCAAGGGGACAATTTACAAGCTGCCGCAACGCACCGGGGCTATAATCTGGTAAGGGTCGTAAATTTATCCTGGTATTTGTCGTTGGGTTCCCGAATCGGTGCGTTCCGGCTCGCTTAATCTTGTTGGCAAAATCCAAGGATTGAATGGAGCCGGAACGCACCCTACCGCTGCTTTATAAACCAATTTCTGAAATCATGTCGTTGTGAAGACTGGTCGGCGATCGC
>NZ_JAYFEQ010000336.1:0-475 GCF_055795085.1 Phormidium sp. CCY1219
CCGGGTTGTTTACCCATTCTTGTACTCCAGTATTTGAGATTGCCGTCATATGGGCTGGCCTCGCCTTTGACTTTAACATGTCTGACAATTGGAGTATCGGCATAGCATTGCAATTTGATTGGATTTGATTCCGCTCGTGTTGCAAATACCCAGTGCCGATTCCCTATTGTTTGCCAGTATTTCTTGGCTACCCACTTTCCAGTTTTGTTGGGATGTCTTCGGTTTCCCCATCTGGTTAACTTCCAATATAATAAGTTATCCATTTGAGAAAAGACTTCCTTAGACACTACTGTTGAGCAGTAGTTGCTCCACCCTCTGATGACCGGGTTGAGGTGTCTTATTAACGCCACTTGCGGTACTGCGATATTGGAGTCTACTATCTCTTTCATCTTCTTGTTGTGGGTTTTGATGGCTTGATTGCTGGGTTTGATGATAGTTTTGAAGCCTAGTGGATTACTGTGTGTGTCTTTCCCAG
>NZ_JAYFEQ010000337.1:0-30692 GCF_055795085.1 Phormidium sp. CCY1219
GGCTTTAAGCATTAGGTTCCTTGCCCCGCTTACGTTTTCGGCATTTCAGCCTTGACTTTGGCGGGAACGATTCGCACCCACAAGGTAGTTATAGCAGACACCGAGGAGCTTTGAACCAACCAGGGTAGGAGCCAAAGTGGAGCTTTGCACGGCGCATCCAGGCGCAACCCCGCGCGATCGTGCTTTAATAAAATTCACAAATCCAACAGAATAAATCCACCGATTGCAAGGAATACTGTGGACAGACTGGTATCGAGCCGAAGGGCGCATCTACTGCTAACCGAACTCTTACCCAAAAATTCCTATGCCTATCTTTCCCATTTATCGCGGTGAACTACCGGAATCTCTCAATCCACTGAACCCGCGCCACTATTGGTTGCTGGCGTACTGGGTGTTTTTCCGACCCACCGCCCTCAATTGCTACTTTTATCAAGCCGCGCCGGACCTTTACCGCCAAGGCGGATGGCGTAAATTCCTCGGCACCTTCAAAATTCGCCCCTATCGCCACCTTTATGTCATGGCATTCGTATCCTGCCTATTCTGGGCGGGATTGGTGGGAGTGATGGCGGTTCTTTACTCGATCGCCACCTTACAAGGCCATACTGCCTCGATTAACGTCGTGACTGCCATCTCCAACCAACAAGCTATCTCCGCATCCACGGCAGATTTCAGCTACGGCGCGAGTCTAAAAGTGTGGGATCTAGAGCGCGGGGCAGTGGTACGAACCCTGGAAGGTCATCGGAATGGGATTAATGCGATGGCGGTGGTATCAGGAGACAAAGCCATTTCCTCGGGAAGCGATCGCTCGGTGAAAATCTGGGATTTCAACCAAGGCACCCTCCTGCATACTCTAGAAAACCACAGCCGCTGGGTCAACGATTTGGCCGTGACCCCAGATGGCAAGCAAGTCATTTCTGCCAGTGCTGACCACACCCTCACCGTCTGGAATCTAGAACAGGGAACGAAAGTGCAAACCCTGAAAGGGCACGAGGGTCAAGTCAATGCGGCGATCGTCACTCCAGACGGCCAATTTCTCCTCTCGGGATCGGGCGATCGCACGGTGAAAGTCTGGAACTTGCAACAAGGAACCGTCCTCACAACCCTCGCCGGACACACTGGCGGAATCAACGCCTTGGCGCTCACTCCCGACGGAAAACTCGCCATTTCTGCCAGTGCTGACGGTACCCTGAAGGTCTGGAACCTGCCAGAGGGAACCTTGTTACACACCCTGGAAGCACATAGTGGCGGCGCAAATGTGGTGGTGGTGACGCCAGACGGACAGCAGGCCGTTTCCGGAGGGGCAGACCGCACGGTGAAAGTCTGGAACCTGGCTGAGGGCACTCTACAGCACACTTTAGCAGGTCATGGGGGCTGGGTGAATGCCATAGCCATAACCCCAGACGGAAAGCAAGCGGTTTCGGCTTCCTCTGACCATACCCTGAAAGTGTGGGACATTGAAGCGGGAACAGAACTTTATACCCTGGTGGGTCATCAGGAGTGGGTCCGATCCGTGGCGGTGACGCCCGACGGGACCCGGGCGATTTCTGGGGCGGGCGATCGCATGCCGAAAGTCTGGGATCTGGCCTCGGGTCGGGAAATTCCTCTCACTGCTGCTAATCGGATCTTATTCTTGTCCACCGTAGGCTGGATGCTGGTTGCTGCCTTGATGCTGGTGGTGGCACTATTCGCTAGCGCCACGATTTTGGCTTGCGGTTTGATGGCATTCGGCGTGACAGGCAGTGTGGGCGCTATGTTGCTTCTGGGTTTAGTGGGCAGCTTGCTGTTTACCTGGACGTTTGTGTTTTCGGATATTATCTCGATTAAGCCTTCGTTCCGCCAGATGGCGGCGGCGGTGAGTCTTCCCGCAGACTGGATCGCGATCGCGTTTGCGATCGTTCTGGGCACGATTTGGTTCGTTGCGTTTGGTATTGCAGGTCGCACGGCGATCGCGGTATTTGGTAGCTTGGCGCTGTTTGCCTTAATGGGTACCGCTGTTGCTCTCTTTGAGGCCACTGTCTTGCAAAATGCAGCGGCGGCTATCCGAATGCGGTTGGTCTCTGGGATTAAAGCCGGTTGGCAGGTGGGAGTGAGTTTTAATCTGCTGGTGGCTTTGGGCGCTTTGCGGGCAATATTTTACCCGGTCAATTTCGCTGGGGCTTGGCGTTACCACTCGGGCAAGCGATCGCATCCAGTATATTGGGATGAGTTGATGGTGTTGCCGGTGCCGAACAGTGGCAAGTCTCTGTTGCGACTTTTGCACTCGGATGAAGAAGAAGGTCTGCGGGCGATCGCCGCTGTCTCCCGCAACCCGTTTCAGCGTTGGGTGGCTCAGCGAACGTTGCACGCTTACTTGCATTCCCATCCGGTACCGCTCCAGTTTCTCTATACTCTGCTTCGCTATCCGGATTTGCAGGCTTATATTTCGCCGCCGATTAGCTCGGAAGATTGGTTGCTCTTACCGGAAAGTCGGCAAGTTTTATTGGGAGAGTTGGGCTATACAAGGGTGGAATGCAGCAGCGATTGGGTGAACCGGGTGGCGGAACGGTTGGTGTGGGTTCTCACTGTATGGGGGCGATCGCACCGTCGCACTCCCCTGACTCGCTTTGCTGCTATTCTCGCAGAGTGGTCCGGCGATAACCCCTTGGATGCAACCGGGTTTGACTTCTCGGCTTACAAATCGCATCTGCTGCGTCTGCGGGACTATCCCGGCGGGGAAGAAATTCTCGAATCTTTTGCGGCGTTGTCGGCGTTTTTGTGCTATAATGATATTTCTCAGTTGCAGGGTGCAGCCGATGTGCTGCGATCGCCGGATATGGCATCCCTCTATGAAACTCGGGGAGATGAGTTAATCCCGGTTTCGGGGACAATTCGACCGGAAGTGCTCGTGGCGATCGCCCGTCTGGGACAAATTGCGGCTGGTGTTTGTGAGGAGACAGACCCGAATTCTCCAGGAAAACGACTGGCAGCACTGGCACGGGGAATTGTGGCGATCGAGGCTCTCGAAACTTTTGCGATCGCTGAAATTGTTACCCCAGAGCAAACGATTCTCCGCCGCATTATCTCCAAATGGCGCAGCATCCTCACGCAAGTGATGGCTGAGGTGGCCGGCAAGGCACAGGTGAGAGAAACTCATCCGGGGTGTTAAAACCATACCATGCCTCATGCAGGGACACGGCACTACCGTGTCCTCATCCCTAAAAACGCAGATATAAATGACTGGAATGACTAAAAAAGAATCGCGATCGCCATGCAAACAGTAGTATAGTGCTCATCCCTGCGTTGGCAGTTGGGCCGGGTAGAGCGCGATGATGCACCACCGACGGATAGCTCTCTCAACCCACCTCTCCCAGGCAGATTTATCCCCCGCATGACACACCCCGATGCACAACACTTATTCTGCCCCCGAACCGACATGCTGTTTGAGTTCTGCCATCATGGCATGGTAGGCGGGTTTGGGATGATAAGCCTCATCAAAAATCAGGGGAGACTTGCCGCCCGTAAACCCAGTCAGCCAAGAATGGCGATCGGTAAATCCCCACATGAGGAACGTATCGCAATTGGGCGCTTCTATACACACATTCAAAAAATCTTCGTACATCTGGGCCTGTGCGGCGAGTTGTTCTTCTCGGGTGCCCTTAAACATCGTAATCGGCACGTCCATTTCGGTGATAAATACCTCTAACCCCAGATCCGCATACCGTTTCATATTCTCCGCCACTTCTGCCGCATCTTTCGCGGATAAAAAACCGATATGGGCTTGAAACCCCACGGCATCTAGCGGTGTCCCCCGTTCCACCAGACTTTTCGCTAAGTTGTAAAAGGAGTCGGATTTTGAATTGAGTCCCTCGCCGTAGTCGTTGATGTACAACAGGGTGTCTGGATCGGCTTGTTTTGTCCAACGCAAAGCTAGATCGATATATTCCGGACCGATTCCTTTATACCACAGAGTTTCTCGCAATGCGCCATCGGCTTCTAGGGGTTCGTTGACTACATCCCAAGCATAAATCTGTCCGCGATAGCGACCCACCACGGTATTAATATGTTCCCGAAGAATGCCCATCAGTTCTTCCCGGGTAAAGTCTCCCTCCCGCAACCAGCGAGGCAATGCGTGAAACCAGGTCAGAACGTGACCGATAACCTGCATGTCGTGTTCTTTCGCAAACTCAACCGTAGTATCTGAATCCCTAAACTCGTAAACCTCGCGCTCGGGATGCAGTGGGGCAAATTTCATCACGTGTTCTGCCATCACAATGTTAAATTCCCGCGCGAGTACCTCCCGATAAAGAGGTTCGTCACTTAAGGCTCGCGGGCGCACTGCCGAACCGATGAACATGTCCTGTTTTGCTGCTAGAGAACGCAGGGTTTCTCCGGATTCGGTGGCGAGTTGAGTTGGCTCTACTGCGGTGGGGGGTCTGCTGCAACCGATAACGATGAGGGTTGCTAACATCACGAGGGTTAAAGCGATAAAGGAACGAAGTTTCACGTTTATACCTCCCTGGAGAATAAGGGTTGAGTTTTGAATTTTCAACCGATGAGTTCACCGTTTGAAACTCAAAACTCACCCCGGTTTAAATCCCGAAGCGCTGATAGATGCGATCGAGGTTTTTCAGATGGTGTTTCGGATCGAAACATGCCTCGATTTCTTCGGGAGTTAACCGATCGCTCACCCGCGAGTCTTCGCAAATGAATCGGTGAAAGTCTCCCTCCGGCTGATTCCACGCTTGATGCGCGTTCGACTGCACGATCTGATAGGCGTCTTCGCGGCTCATTCCTTTTTCCACTAAGGCGAGCAACACGCGCTGACTAAACACTACCCCGCCGTACAGGTTCATGTTGCGTTTCATGTTTTCGGGATACACGAGCAGATTTTTAACCAAATCTGCCATCTCTACGACCATGAAATGCGCTATAATGCAAGCATCTGGCAAAATCACTCGTTCCACGGAGCTGTGAGAAATATCTCGCTCGTGCCAGAGCGCAACATTTTCTAATGCTGCCACCGCATGACCGCGCAAAATTCTCGCCATCCCGCTCAAACGCTCGGAACGGATTGGATTGCGCTTGTGGGGCATGGCGGATGAGCCTTTTTGCCCTTTGGCGAAGTATTCTTCCACTTCTAACACGTCGGTCCGCTGCAAGTTGCGAATTTCCACCGCAAATCGCTCGATGGAAGCCGCCAGGAGGGCGAGATGCTGTACGAAGTCGGCGTGCCGATCGCGCGAAATTACTTGGGTGGAAGCCGGATCCGGTTCCAGTCCGAGTTTCTGACAGGCGATCGCTTCCACTTGCGGATCCACGTTGGCATAGGTCCCCACTGCACCGGAAATCTTGCCCACGGCAATTTGCCCTCGCAATCGCACCAGGCGCTCTCGATGTCTCAGCACTTCCGCCAACCAGCCGGCAAGCTTGAACCCAAACGAGATCGGTTCGGCATGAATTCCATGCGATCGCCCGATCTGCACCGTATCCCGATGCTGCTGCGCCTGATACCGAATGGCGTGAATTAAATCTTCTAACGGTTCCAACAACACATCCACACTCGCCACTAGCTGCAACGCTAAGGCTGTGTCTAGCATGTCAGAACTGGTCAAACCCAGGTGAATGTAGCGTCCGACATCGCCGACATGCTCATTCACGTTGGTTAAAAAGGCAATCACATCATGGCGGACTTCAGCCTCAATTTCTTTCACGCGATCGGGGTCGAATTTCGCCTTCGCCTTGATTTCTTCCACTGCCTGTGTTGGAATATATCCCAGTTCTGCCTGGGCTTCACACACGGCAATTTCTACCTGGAGCCAGGTTTTCAGTTTATAATTTTCAGTCCACAGTTCGCCCATCTCGGGCAAGGTGTAACGCTCGATCAACGTCTGCTACAGAACACAACTCTCCGATCTTACCCCTAATTCTCCCTCTTTTTTCCCGCCTTTCCCCTCAACTTTTCCCCGACTCTACATTGAGCCTGACAAACCGCTGTATCGGTTGTTAATTTTTGTAACTCGAGGGTGCCACCAAGGCCCTGGGGCGATCGCCCCCCCGTGCAACCCCTTGCGCCCCCATTGCCGATCGCTCCCGAGGGTGACTTAGGTTCAATCGCCCTACTTTTTCACTTAGCTATGCTGCACCTTCTTCGGGGGGCGATCGCCGCTCAGCAGAATCAGTCTAGCCGTGTAAAACTCGCGAGACAAATTGATTAAGCCAAGCACCAGACTCTTAACCAGGCGCATAGCTTTTACTTTCATCACTCTTGCCTGGAATTTGCTCAGTTTGGCATTTACTCGGTCGGTGTTTCTAGTCATGGCAATCGGCTCTCCTATTCAAGCCAATAAATTACCCTACTTTTATTATGGCTTATTTCACCGTTTCTTGACATTCCCAACCACTTAAAACAATGTTAAATTTTCGCGCCAACCTTAAACCCAGGCGGTGGGCGTCTTTCTCCCCCAGGCTACGGTTAAACCCCCACCCCGGGGCGCGTCGAGGGGCAGGTCTTGCTCGCTCCCGTTCCCGCCTCCCAGGCGGTTTGGGTTGCATAAAATTCCGCAATTTGCCCTAATTTTACCGAACCGCCCCCGCCGCCTTTCCCCGCCCAAGTGGTTGTGGCCACAGACTACTGACCTCGACCCCCGAACCTAGGTTTCTCCATAGTCAAAACTATAAATTTCCCCGTCTTCATCGAAAATAATCAACAGATCCACAGTTTCCCGTTCGAATTCGGAAGTGAGCACCACAATATTCGTATCGGTATCGCTGAGAAGCTGGCTGTCATTGTATTCTTTGAACTCGCCAAACCTGGCAATCAAATCTTGCCATTTATCCTGAAGCGTTTGTTGCGAAACGCTTTCTCGGGCAATGGTATCGTAGCGGGTCAAAGCTGCTGCAAAGTCGCCCGCTGCCAGTAAGTTTACAAATTCCTCCGCTTTCGCGATCGCCTCGTTTGAAGACTGGGCGATCGCCGGCTCGGATTGTCCGATTTCGCCGAACTGTGCCCTCGCCTGCAGGGGAACCCCGACTAAAACGGCACTGAGTAACAAAACACCAAAACACTTGTTCATGGGAAAATCTCCTGGCAAAAAATAACGGTTTATTGCATTCGGTCGATGGTACGATATTGAATAGCCTCGGCCACATGCATTGTATTGAGATTCTCATCCCCGGCTAAGTCGGCGATGGTGCGGGCAACTTTTAAAATGCGATCGGTGGCGCGTGCCGAGAGACCCAGTTTGCGAATTGCACCTTCTAATAAATTGCGGGTTGGGTCATCTAGGGGGCACCATTGACGCAGGTGCATGCTTTGCATTTCGGCATTGCAGTTGATGTGGTGGTCTTGAAACCGCTCGGAAGCGCGATCGCGTGCCAGTTGGACTCGCTTTCTCACCGGTTCTGAGGGTTCTCCAGTGGTTTGCTGGGTAATCTCCTCTGGTTTTAAGCGATTGACCGCCACCTGCAAATCAATCCGATCCATTAGCGGACCGGAGAGTTTAGCCCAGTATTGCTCCCGATGACGTGGCGAACAGGTGCAAGGTTGGATCGGATCGCCATAGTACCCGCAGGGGCAAGGATTGGTACTGGCAACTAAGGTAAACTGCGCCGGAAAACTGACGGTTTGCTTGGTTCGCGAAATCGTCACCTGTCCATCTTCTAGGGGTTGGCGCAGAAACTCCAACACGTCGCGTTTGAATTCGGTCAGTTCGTCTAGGAATAGAATGCCCCGATGGGCTAGAGAAATTTCTCCCGGTTTCGGATAGCTGCCTCCGCCGACGAGAGACGGGCCAGAGGCGGAGTGGTGGGGACTGCGGAAAGGGCGATCGCTCACCAAGGTGCCTCGGTCTTTCAGCAACCCCGCCACGGATTGAACTTGCGTCACTTCTAAGGCTTCTTCAAAGGTGAGTGGGGGCAAAATTCCGGGCAACCGTCGCGCTAACATGGTTTTGCCACTCCCGGGCGGACCGACAAAAATCAGGTTGTGACCCCCGGCGGCAGCAATTTCTAACGCACGGCGGGCATGCGCTTGTCCTTTCACGTCTTTAAGGTCTAATCCGCGAAACGGTTGCTTGGCTAATTGCGCTTGCCCATCAATTTTAAACGGTGTGAAGCGCTCTGGGTTGTTCAGCAAGTCCATGACTTCTGAGACGTGGCGACAACCGTAAACTTCTAACCCTTTGACTACCGCCGCTTCGCCTACATTTCCCTCGGGGACGACTAAACCGCTAATCCCCATGTCTTTGGCGGCGGCGGCAATCGGGAGAACGCCGGCCACCGGTCGCAAGCTACCATCGAGAGAGACTTCTCCGAGAAACATGAAGTCTCCGCACAAGGAAGCGCTAACCTGTTCGGAGGCGGCTAAAATTCCGACGCTGATGGGCAGGTCGAAACTCGGCCCTTCTTTGCGGAGGTCCGCTGGGGTTAGGTTGATGACGATTTTACGCAGGGGATAGGCGTAATCGGAATTTTTTAGGGCGGCTTTCACTCGCTCTTTGGATTCTTGGACGGCGGTATCTGGCAGTCCGACGACCACGATTCCGGGTAATCCACCGGATACGTCTACTTCTACGCCGACTTTGACGGGGTTAATTCCCACTAGGGATGCACTCCAGACTCTTGCAAGCACGGTTGATTGAGAATAACTGCATTATCTATATAGTGCTCGCGATCGCTACAGTTTGTTCGCCCAGTGCCTCCCTCGGCAATACTCCTTAATATTTTCCCACCCCTGCTGCGATCGCCGTCCTATTAGCACAATTGCCGCAAAAATGCAAGCATTTGCAATATTTCTTTACAAAAATTGGGCGGCGGGAAATCGCATACCTGGACCTCCAAGGAAAATGCAATTTCATCATTCACGCTGATATCACCTTAGTTTATTGCCTAATTGCAATCGGATATCGCCAACTTGTAACGGGTTCCGGTGGTTAGCCAGAGATTATCGGTCAAATTGGATACAACCGGGCGAGTGGGCGATCCAGGTGAGTGTAATGATTCGATCGCCGTGAGGTGCGAATGACGGACAGAGGATTCAGGTGGGCGGGGCGATGGTGCGGCGATCGCCTGGGTCATTATCCCATGTAGCAATGAAAGCATTGTGATTTCAGGGGTTGGTTGCAGCAGTTATCGCTCTATGTTTCACTTATAAAATGCAACTTATTGACCCCAGGGGTGACGCAATTCCATGAACTTTTATTACAAAAACCATAGAATCGCATAAAAACCCAAAATGCCTCCCATAGATCCATATAAGTACAATTGGGAAAACTATCATGCTCATCCCGTCACCGGTCAAACGAACAGTCATACCAAGTGGCTGCCCGAAAGGGTGGTGTAAGACCAATTCACCTGAAGCTCACCGCCATTGGCAGGATGCACCCAGAGGCATCGCCTAGCACGGATCGCCGTTGCGAGTCGAACGCAGTTAACAAACAAACAGATGAACCAACCCAATACGCAATATCTTTCCCAGAGCTTGACCGCCTCTGTGACACTTCCACTCGAGCGAATTTCTCGGTCGAAGTTTCAGCCCCGGAGTTACTTTGACGAAGCGGCGATGGAGGAATTGACCGCCAGTGTCAAACAACATGGCATCCTACAGCCGATTATCGTGCGACCGATTGGAGAAAATCGGTACGAGTTAGTAGCGGGTGAGCGACGATATCAAGCAGCGAAGAGAGCAAAACTCCCTGAAGCGCCAGCAGTGGTGCAAGAATTAAACGATACAGAAGCCTTAAAAATAGCCTTACTGGAAAATCTCCAACGAGATGACTTAAATGCGATTGAAGAGACGGAAGGCATCTTGCAATTGCTCGCACTCAATCTCCAGTGCCCGATCGCGCAAGTGCCTCAAGTGCTGTATCGTCTGAAGCACCTAGACGATAATTCGCTCTTAGACAATTCTACTGGGTCAAACGTTTTGCCCAACCCTCATCAACCCCCGGAAAAATCTGGGCAAAACGTTTTGCCCAACGTAGAAACGGTAGAAAATGGGGAGATTGTGGAAGCGTTGTTGGCCAATCCCACACTTTTGGCCCAACAGGTGAAGGCGGTATTTGATAGCCTCAATCGGATGAACTGGCAATCGTTTGTCAAAAGCCGACTGTCCCTGCTGAAATTACCGCCGGAACTGCTCGAAGCGGTTCGCACCCAGCGAATTGAATATACCAAAGCGAAGGCGATCGCAAAAGTGAAGCCACCGGCCAAACAGCAGGAGTTGCTAGAAAAGGCGATCGCTGGCAAATGGTCTCTAAAGCACATCAAAGCAGAAGTGGCAGGGATGAGTGAGTCGCAGACTTCCACCCATGCCAATGCCAGTAATTTATCCACTCGTCTGGATGCGGTCTATAAGCAAATGAAAAAGAGCCTAAAACAGAATCAGGAGATTTGGCAAAATTCCACCACCCAGGAACGAGTAGAGACACTCCTCACCGAACTAGAAGGGTTGTTAAACAACCAACAATCCTAGCTATAGCGTTTCTCAGATTGGCGAGGTAGATAGATAAGGATGGAGACAGGAGTGCGTTGGCGTAAGGGTTAGCGCAGCCCGGGTTGGAACCGGCTACAGCGATGCCGAAAGCTTTCCGCACTCCGGGTTCCAACCATTATCTCATCTTTGCCAGAAACGCGATCGATCGGTGATGGAGTTGAAACCGGCGGGGGAGACGCCGAGGAGTGCGAGAAACGGCTTCGCACCTCTGGAAAGATTTTATAAATCCTTAAGAATTGCGAGAAGAAACTGGGGGTGAACTTGAGGTAAAATTTTGTAAAACCAGCAAATAAATAGGCAAAGAAATGATATAATTCTTGAAGTCAACCTAGCCAGTGGAACTGCCTCACTATTCAGCCAAATTTCCCCGGTTACTTTTTTTTATGGGCGTTATCTATATTGGCGATCGCGAAACGGGTAAAACCTCACTCGCTCTCGAACTCGCTCATCGCGAGAGTCATTATGTCAGCGTTGTGTCTCCCCAGTACAGCGTGCTGAAAGCCATGCTGTACGACGACGAACAAGGGAGAACCACCGCCACCGATGCGGAGCAATCCACCTACGATCGCAAGTTAGAAATCGAAGTCATGCTTCGCACCCAGCGCAAACAAATTTACACGAATTGGATCGATACGCCCGGTGAAATTTGGCGATCGAGCTGGCAAGAAAGCAACCCGGAAAAGTGGACGAAATTTGTGGAAACGGCTCAGAGTAGTCAGGGAGTGCTACTGGTTGTCCCTCCCTACCGGGAAATCATTCGTCAAGACCGGCAGATCGAGGCGGAAAACTTTGTCACCCAACAGCAATGGGTGCGACGGTTCGATCGCTGGGTTAAATTTTTCCGCTATGACTGTCCTAACGCGAAGCATATCGCCCTATGTCTGAATAAAGCCGACCTCATCCAAGGAATCGACCTGAAACGGGAAGCAGAAAAACTGGCCTATCATCCGCACAGTTCCCAGATGAACTGGAACCAACGCAATGACTATATTTTCAAGCGATTTTTCCGTCCCGTGAAATCCCAAATCGCTCAAATCAATCAATCCACCTCCGGTTTAACCGTGCGGTGTTTTATCACCAGCATTTACAACCGCGAACTCCTAGAACTTCCCTGGATTTATTTAGGAACCTACCTCAGCAGTGACCTGTAAGGAGAACGGTGAATGGGCAATATCTGTATTATCGGACCCCGGGCGGCGGGGAAAACCACCTATCTCGCCGGACTCACCTACTTTTCCGAGTATCGCGGCGATCGCACCCATTACAGCATCCAACCCCTAAACGATGACGCCCGCAACCTGGCGACAACAGCCAAAGAAACGATATTGCAAGGCTTACCTGTGGATCCCACCCGCCTCGGCGATCGGATTCACACCGTGGAGGACCTCCCTTACTACTCCTTTCAAATCACCGTCAAAGGGAAACTATTCCAACCGAAAACCACCATCCAACTCAACCTTCGCGACTATCCCGGGGAAGTATTCGAGAAAATTCTTCACGCCTCTGAGGAAGATTCGATTCACGCAGAATTCATAAACGAATGCTTGATGAACGATGTGAGCGGTTGCTTATTGCTGTTTACCGAGTGGGAAAGCAGTACCGATGACTTTTACAGCGACCTGATGAGTCGGTTTTTTACCATGATGGACGAGCGATCGCGACTGAGTAACTATCGCCTCGCGATCGTGATGAGCAAATGCGAACGCGGAGAAATCTGGCCCGGACGACTGGACCCGGAAAACGACCTATTTGGCGTTTACTTGAAAAACACCCTCAAAACCATTAAACAATCCATTCCAAAACAGAATGTCAGATTTTACGCCATGTCCACCTTTGGGGTTTTGGGACGTTACGACCCGCGACCGAACCGCACCGATGCCTTAGGGAGTGATGGGAGAGCTTCCACTCTCCGGGATCCGCCGCGTTGGAAACCTTACAACCTCATCGAACCCTTGTGCTGGTTGAATGCAGCAAAGATTTGAGTTTTCTGAGTGAGTTGATATGTTATTTCGCAAAAAAAACACCCCTGTTTCGAATCCCGCATCGGTGCCAACCTTAAGCAGCGAGCCGGTGTTGCGCGTCATCGGCGATCGCGGTTCTGGAAAAAGCGCCTATCTTGCTTCCTTAGCGTACTGGCCCAACGCCAGGGTCGACAGTCCTGTGGAAAGCGTTACCCCAGTGGGCGAAGCGGGACAAGAACTGGTTGACAAAGCGCGAGACATCCTAGAACAGGGATTGGAACTCGAACCCACCATCCTCGACGCCGACATCGATGCGGTGAAAGATTATACCTTGAGCATCTCGTTAAAAGAGCGCTTGTCCTGGTTGCGAACAATGGGGAAACGGGTTCAACTGAACATCAGTTGCAAAGATTATGCGGGGGAGTTTTTATCGGATCTTCTTTATAAAAGTGGAGACGCCCTGCTAGAGGATTATCTGGAAGATTGCTGTTTGGCCACCGGGTTGCTGCTGCTGGTGGATGGAACCGCTCATCGCAAAGACCGCGAGTATGCGATGGGGGTCGAGAAACTGTTGATGGAACTCGATCGCGCTGATATGGAATTGCGACAACGGCGAATTGCGTTGGTGTTGAGCAAATGCGAACAGTGCGAACTGTGGGTGAACCGACATCAACCGGAAAAATTAGCGAAAGCCAGATTTAGGGAACTGTGCGCCGAACTGGAAACCTGGCAAAGTAGCGGTGGGAGAGTGGAGTATTTTACGACTTCTGCATTTGGGATTTTAGGACAACAGTATCCCCAACCCAATTCGAAACAATTGCAGCGATCGCGATCGGGAACCGCTTCGGTGATTAAAAAACCCAGACAGTGGCGACCTTTTGGCTTGGTTGCGCCGATTTACTGGCTATGTACCGGCGAACGTCACTCAGACCTCGATCGCGACTAGGGTTGGTTTTTCAGTGTCCTACCTTTCATTATTTAAGAGAACATGAACGCAGCGCATTGGATAGAGATTCACGAATTTAGTACCGGGATTGAGGTAAAACCCACTGCCCGGGGGTGGGAATCGGGGGGATTTACCGGGAAGTATATGAACCGCACCATCGACCCGATTCCCCCGGCGGTGGAAGAGGCGATCGCCAATCGGGAATTTGCCTTAGCAGAAGGAACCACGAGTCAAGAACCGGCGATCGTCGGGCGAGAAATCAGCGGATATGGGGAAACCTGGTCAGTGGTCGCAGTAGTGACCCGAGGTCGAGACGATCGCGGGCGCGGCGTCTCCCTTTACCGTTACTTTCTTTGTCGCGCCGAAGCAGGCATTGAGGCGATTTTACGCTGGTGGAACAAATCGCAGGTGTTCAATCCTTTTGACACCAAAACCATCGGACAATCCCATCGGGTGAGTTTCACCCCGGCCCAGGTGCCCATAAAAGAGGAATTGCGGAGAATGCTTGGCAACAGACCGCCGATTGTGATTCCCGCATCTCAACCCTGTACGCCCTTGTTATTAAATCAGATGACCCAAGAATTGCCCACCATTGGGAAGCGTTCTTGGGCATATAAAGTCGCCGCCCTAGAACGTCCCGAGTATTTTCAAATCATTTATCCCGCTGACCCTCGAGGGTCAGCGGTGTTCAAACAAGCATTATCCCAGCGTCCCCGTCAGTCGGCGGTGGTGAGTGGAGAACAAAGTCTGAAAACTGCGATTAGTGCGGTAATGAATGGTCGCGTGAAGGCCAAACATATTGCGGCTTTAGAAAATGCCCTCAACCACCCACAAATCGATGAAAAATATTGGCAGTCTTTGTTTAACAATCAAGGAGCAACTGAAGCCTTAACCCAAAATATTTACGGCACCAATCAAATCCGGCTTTTAAGCTTAAAAGCAATGTTACTTCCCGGGTTTTTGCCAGATTTTTTAAAATGGCTTTATAAAACTAAAAAATCCGAGGGATATTATATCGCATCTTGTGAGTTTCAGCAAGCAATTTTACAACAAGTTCCCAACTTTACTCAGGATTGCCCAAACCTGACCGAACAAATTAAGCAAGGCATTTGCATTGTCATGGATCGGTTGGTCAAACAACAGCCCATCCTCGCAGAAGCTACCTTGTTATTAGGCGGTTCCTATCCCGGGATTTGGCGAAAGGCTTACGACTCGTCACTGCGCTCTGAGATGGAAACCGATATCACAATGCTACCAGACTATATTGGTCGCAGAGAAGGGGTTTCCTTTCAAGCAACGAAATATCCGGAATGGGAACAGTTGCTCGGTGATATTATGCGGTTTTGGCAAGTTCCCACCCAATCCCGCAATTCTAACTATTTACCGTTGGCGAAGTTATTTGAGAGTATGGGAAGCTTAAAAATGGCTGCCATTTTTTATCAAATCGCCCAAGGTAACGTTCCCAAACCTATCTTTGAAACGATAAGCGGCCCTCACCGATGGGAGTGTCGGGTTTTCGGACTGGCGATCGCAAGCCAGAAAGATTTGTCAGACTGCGTTTATATTCTTGGGTTAAAATCAGTTGAATTGGTAGAGTTTTATATGCCTAAAATTTTTATTGTAGCTATGTTATTTGGTGCCTTTGGTTTGGGATGGTTTAGTCACCCTCTTTTAACTAACACAAGCAGTAAAGAAGACAATCAGGAATCGACTGCACCAGCAACGACAACACCATCACCCTCACCCACAAAAAATGATTGCAAATTTGACGAATCCAATGTTGATGAGGAGAGAAAATGCACTAGAAGTTACCAAAAGATTAGCAATATCAAAGATGAGTTGTCTGAGGATTTAAAAGAACAACTGAATAATCAATCAAACCCCAGCCAAAAAGTTGAAATATTAAAAGCCATTATCAATAAAAAAACAGACGCACAGGAATTGCCATTAAAATATTTGACAATCAATGCTGATGACACAGAAAAAATAGTTCTTTTTTATATTAGAAAAACCCTTGATTTACCAACAACTATTGAGGGAGGTGTAACAAATGAGGAATGGTACAATAATATAAGAAAAAATGAAAGTACATGGAGGGAATTTAGGGAAGCAATTAAAAAATACACCCAAAATAAAAAAGGAGAAGCTACAGAACACCCTGCAGAATCTGGAGAAATCGATGAAGACACAGCCAAGCAACTAGAAAGCGATATTCGCAAAGACTTAGGCTTATCAAAATCCGAATCCCCTTCAAACTCAACCCCAACCAACTAACCAACCATGAGACCCTATCTCTACATCCTTGCAGGCATAACTTCCGCTCTTTTAGGGTGGAACATCGGACAAGTGTTTCTCAGCGATTTGGGCTGGCTGAAATCCTTTCGCGAAGTAGTATTGTTTCCCTGCATTGCCATTTCCCTGGCGATTGGTAGTGTGGCAAACGAAATTTTCGTCAGCAACCCCACCCGCCCGCAACTGAGCTTGCGGATGCTGCGAATTCCCCTATTGATAGCTTTAGGAGTGGGACTGGTTTCTGGTTTAGTAGCGGGAGGTATTTCCCAAATCCTGTTTGCGCCGCAAATTAAAGTTCCCGCTTTTGTGGTTCGCATCTTCGGGTGGTTGGTAGTGGGGGCCTCGGTGGGGGTTGCGGAAGGGTTAAGTTGGCGGTGGCACAGTTTAGAGGCAGGAAACCCGAAACGCTTTCGACAACGGCTGATTCTGAGCATCATCGCCGCCAGTCTCGCCAGTGCGATCGCCGCCAGTATATTTGAATTAATTCGCCAAACCCTGGGAACAATGCCTGTAGCCTTCAAACCCTACGAAGATCCGTTAGGGTTTGCGGTGTTGGGATTGTGTTTGGGAATTGCCTTTAGCATTACCAATCTCTCTCCCAGTTATATTCCGGCGTTGAGAGCGGGAAAAGGATTTGAATACAAAGGAGAAGACTATGGCGATATCGACCCGCAAAAAACCATTAAACTGCAAAACTATCCCAGAATCGATCGCGCCCTGGTCAAATTTATCAGTTATCGCTCTCAAGCAGAAGAGGAGGCGGAAGATGAAATCGAGGAAGGTATTTCCATCGAACTTCCCGTGAAAGGCATCATTCGCGTCGGTTCTGCCCCTGTAGCCAACCTTTGTCTTCCTCACCTCCCGCTTCATGCGGCGGATATCAAACTAGCAGGCCAAAAAGCCGTTTTGATTCCCAACGCCAAGTCTTTTTACACGGTTGCGATTAACGGAACGCGACTCGGAACCCGTCGAAATGTGTCTTTGAAGCATAACTATGTTATTACTTTCTACACCGTGGATAAAGAGGATATCGAAGCGCCGAAATGCTATCGATTGGTCTTCTACAATCGTTTTCTCGACCCGATGGCTTAGTGGATTAGCGATCGCGGTATTTGGGATTTCCCCTGCATTCGGACAAAGCGCAGAAATTGTGGGTCGCCCGCAACTGAATGAGGAGGAAATCACCCTGCGGGTGAAAGTCACCACCGATGGAGGACGTCCGGAAATGAGACTGGGTGAAAGCAATTTTCAGGCGATCGTCGATGACAAACCGGTAGACATAGAAGACTGGCGAAGTCCCACAGAAACCGTGCCACCGCCTGCATGGATTGTGGTATTGATTGACCTTAGCGGGAGTATGCAGCAAGCAGACAGTAGCGGAGTCACCAAATTGCAAGGAGCGATTCAAGCAACGCGCCGGTTTATTGCAGAAATGAGCGATCGCGGCGGGGATACGCGGGTAGCCATTGTACCATTTGGGGAAGGTGGAGGAGACTGTGGTGGTTATCCCGTGACCCAGGATGCGATCGCCGACAGATTTTTCCCCGCCAACGACATCAAGCAACAAAACTTACTCGATTACCTGGCGTCGCAAACTCCTTGTGCATCTACCAATATTTACGACCCCTTAAAACAAGCGATTCGCTTATTGGGTGACGAAGAAAACCCTAACTTTTACGTCCCCGAAGATTCCCCGAAACCGGAACCGCGACTTTCGGTAATTTTGCTCTCCGATGGCTATCACAACAAACCGAACGAAGAACGGGATTTCCAGGGGTTAAGGAATTTACTTCTCCGTCACGAGAACATTGTGGTTCACACTCTGGGATATGGATTAACCCCAGAACAATTAGGCGCAAAGTACGGATTGGGACGACCCGCCACCCGAGAAGATATCCAAACCGTAGAAAAACCGTATAACCCCATTCCCGACGAAGAGTTTGTAGATTTGAAGCGCTTGCGCGAAATAGCAGAAGTATCGGGAGGAGTTGCCGAATTTTCCGGAGATGCGGACGAAATTGCCGAGGCGCTGCAAGTGTTTCTCAATGCTTTGTTAGGAGAATACGAACTGGTTTACCTACAACCGAATGCGGAACGCGGGTCGAAACACGAAGTGGTGGTAGAAGCGAAAGTGAATGGAGAGACAATCCAGACCCAATCGGCATCTTATACGATTACCGTATTTGGGCGATCGCTTCCTCTGGTAACGCGCTTATCGATGACCGGGGTTGTATTGTTATTGTTAGGAATGGGAGGAGTTTTGCCATTTTGGAAATGGAGTCAATGGCTCAAACAAGAGGCGGAAGAGGATTTTTGAGGAGGAGAATCATGTGGAAAAAATGGGGAGAAGGTGGAAAATTAGTAAAATCGAGCAATTCTTTTAAACAGTGCGATTCGCAACGGCAAATTTGGAGGGCGAACTATGGTAGGCAACCTGTATAGAACTTTCACGGAGAAGTTACGGAAACCGTTAGTTTTCGGACTGTTTGGAGGAACCGGATGTCTGGTCGCCGCCACAATTTTAGGGGAAGTGTGGCTGTGGCTGACCCATCGTCCGCCGGGGAGAGAACCGCAAGCGGTGGTTCTGGCGATCGACACCTCGAGTAGCATGAGCGGGGGAAAACTATCGGAAGTGCAAATGGCGGCGAGTGGATTTGTGGACCGACAAGATTTAAAGGTTCACGAGTTAGGGGTGGTGGAATTTGCCAGCAGCGCGAGAATTCTGACGAACTTAAACGCGGAAGAAAGCGAAGTGCAACAAGCGATCGCCAATCTGCAAACCTCCGGAACCACCAACTTAGACCAAGGTCTCAACGCAGCAACTTCTGTGCTGGGAAATACTAACTTAGGGGCGAATATTCTCCTGTTTACCGACGGGCAACCCAATAACAAAGCTAGGGCCAGATCCATCGCCAGACAAATCCGACAAGCGGGGATTAATCTAGTGGCGGTGGGAACCGGCGATGCGAAAGTCAACTATCTGATTTCCCTCACCGGCGATCGCGACTTGGTATTTTACGCCAATTCCGGAGAAATTGACAACGCCTTCCGCGCCGCCGAAAGGGTAATTTACGGACAGCAACTGGTCGAATCAGACCGCAGCGGGGACTATGGTTTGATATTTGGTATATTCCGCATCGGCGTGTGGACCGGATGGTTAGCCTTGGGAACGGCGATCGCCTTAATTGTGGGACAAAACCGCACCCTTCGCCGTCGCCTGCTAACGCGCAGAGAAGGACTGGTGGGTGGAGGTGGTGGGTTCCTCGCCGGATTCACCGGAGGAGCAGTGGGACAATTCGCATTCCTCCCCACGGTTTACCTCCCCGCTTTATCTCTTGTAGCGCGCTTGACGGGGTGGACCCTCCTGGGAACCCTGGTAGGTGGCGGCATGTCTCTGTTCGTGCCCAACCTCCCTCGGGACAAAGCATTAATGGCGGGAGCGATCGGGGGGATTTTAGGGGCGATCGGCTTTCTGCTGCTGGATGCAGTAGTGGGGGTAGTGTTAGGGCGGTTAGCGGGCGCGGCAATTTTGGGATTTTGTATCGGATTGGCGATCGCCGCGATCGAACAGTTAAATCGCGAAGCAGTGTTGTGGGTTCGCTGGACCGAATCAGAATTTACCACCATTTCCCTAGGCAAAAAACCCATCGAAATCGGTAGTGCCCAAACCGCTCACGTTTATTTACCCAAAGATGGAGGATTTCCGGAAAAGTTCGCCCGCCTGTTTGTAGAAGAAGGAAAGGTTATTTTAGAGTTCGACCCTGCCATTCAACAACTCCCCAAATACCAAAACATGAAAATTTTCCGACAAGAGCTTCCCAATGGCTCTCGTCGCCAGTTTGGAACCGTTTCCTTGGAAATTCAGCAAAAAAATTGACCTATAACTTACATTAAAACCCAGGATAAATCCCATGATAAACCGCAAACTAAACCAGTATTTATGCCGCAAATCAACTCTTTTTTAATCGGGACGGGTGCCCGGGAAATCCCCTGGGTAGAGATGAAATTTATCCCGTCTTGCTTTAAGCAGGAATCGCATTTTTACCGCCGATTGCAATCTCGAACGCACTCCTGGATTTATGCCGTTCTTTCTACCTCACCAATCTGAAAAAACCCTATAAATGCGATAAAGTCCCAGAAAATGCAGCCATGCAACTGAGTTTTATGGTTCAATACACCTTAAAGCTGCAAACCGATCCGCAATCCAATGGCAATGATGATGTGTCTCATCATCTGGATTTAAACACCGAAGAAGAAAACCAACCCGAACGCTTGTTTAATCGGGCAGAATTTCGCGAAGAACTGCGATTGATTCTGCAACAGAAAACGGCTTGTTCGATTAACGATGTCCACCTTGAAAAAATTGTGAAAACTTGGGTAGAAGATATCCAAGAAGGCTATCGGTCCACCCGGTTGACCCTGGATTTACCCCCGATTGAATTCGAGAAAATTAATCGACTGCAGGATCCGGGAGAGCGATCGATTCCGGATTTGTTCCCCCCAGACTTTTCGCAAATTTCTCCCCAAGGTGGAGCGTTTCCGCCATTAAACTTTGATTAGAATCACCGAGGGAAACACTATGCTTGATGTATCCATCACTCCCCATCTCGAATTCCTCGCGGCGGACAAAGCGGGGCAAAAATTATTTGTGATGCTGAAACTGCGTCCCCACGCCGAGGTTTCCGCCAGTCGTCCCTCGACCACCTTCACCTTTGTTATCGATACCAGTGGGTCGATGTACAGTGAGACCACGGTGGGAAAACCGAAAATCGACGTAGTTATCGAAGCGCTCGATCGCCTGGTGAATTCCAGCCAAGCTGACCCGCGCGATCGCATCGCCATCGTGCAGTTTGACGATAGCGCATCGGTTTTGCTGCCCCTAACTGTGGCCACAAATACTGCGGCGCTGCAAAGTGCGATCGGACAACTGCGATCGTTCAGCGGCGGTACTCGGATGGCGTTGGGAATGCAACAAGCGCTCAACCTGCTACAAAACTGCGATCTCACCAGTCGGCGCACCCTCCTGTTCACCGACGGACAAACCTTTGACGAAAGCGACTGTCGAGACTTAGCGGTACAATTTGCCCAAGCGGGAATTCCGATCGCCGCCTTAGGCGTGGGCGACTACAACGAAGACTTGTTAGACCACTTGAGCGATCGCACGGGAGGAAAAATCTTTAACGTCGTCGAAACAGCCAGCAACAATGGCACCACCGATATTGCCATTTCCGAACTTCCCACCAAAATTTTCGAGGAAGTCCAACAAGTACAATCCGAAGTCATCAACAACCTCAAACTCAGCATTCGCACCGTCAAAGGCGTAACCTTGGAACGACTCAGCCGCGTTTATCCCGATCGCGCCGATATCCCTCTGGATGCAGAACCTTATCTGATGGGTAGCGCCCTCGCCAATGACGATACCATTTTTATCCTAGAATTCAATATTGATAGCCGCGCCGGCGCGCGGGTTCGCATCGCCCAACTGGGTTTAACTTACGATGTTCCCGGTATTCAGCGACGGGGGGAACTGCTCCCACAAAATCTCATCGTCCAATTTGTGCCCGGACAAGGAGGAATGGCCCAACCCAATCCCGAAGTCATGGGCTACGTACAACAGCGCAACATCTCTCAACTGGTCGATCGCGCCGCCGCCGTGGCCGATCGCAATCCCGAACAAGCCGCACAACTTCTCGAAACCGCCAAACGAGTCACCGTCAAAATCGGCAACGATGCCATGTTACAATCCCTCAACCTTAGCATTGAAGAAGTCCGCAAAACCCGAAAACTCTCCTCCGGAACCCGTAAAACCGTGAAAATGGGTGCCAAAGGTAAAACCGTGAAAATGACCGACACCGCTAATGACGGTCTCTCAGAAGAACAAATCCGCAAAATGACCGAAACCTAACATTCAGTTAGCCCACTGCTGAATTGTGGCGATCGCAATTCAGCCACCCCTGACATCCCAATCTTGATTCGGAGATCCAACCATGTCTATCACTTGTTCCCGCTGTGGCTACGATACCAATCCCGCCGATGCAGAATTCTGCGAAGCCTGCGGTGCGGAATTGAACGCAGCAGCGCCTCCCGCCCCGGAACCGCCCACCACCGTTTCCGAGCCGCAAGTCGTGCCCATCGCCCCTCCAGAACCATCCGATCCGCCCCTGGAAACCGCCGAAGCTCCAGCCACCCCCACCGTCGCCAGCGTCACCACCCCACCCCCGGCGCGTCTGGTGGCCAAACAGCCCAACGCCCCGCAAGTCGAATTTGCTTTAAACAATGTATCCCTCGTGGGGATATTCGACTCGGACAGCGGACCTGTGGATATCGATTTGGAAAGCTTTGTCGGCGGGGACACAGTATCCCGTCACCACGCCGAAATTTACCCTGACGGTGGCGGTTGGATGGTCAAAGACCTGGGTTCTACCAACGGTATCTTTATCAAACCCAAAGGCGGAAGTCGCTTTGGTGCCAGAATTACCACGCCAACCCCTTTAAATCCCGGTGACGAAGTGGCCTTTGCTAAGGTTCAATTCACCTTTCAAACTTCTTAAGGCAAAATCACCGGATGAACTGCAGGGTAAATCTCACCGCAGTTCCTCCGGAAAACCGTCCCAGTCTTTCCGGTAGAGGGAATGCCTCAATTGCCCCTCCAGTTTGGAGGCGGGGCGGCTACCGTCAAGCCCTCTCAGAAGGATTGAGAACCACTATAACTTCACTAGCTGATACTATCAAGCAACATCGTGATTTCAGAAAACACTTCATTACAAATCGGACAGTTTTCGGTAACTGTTCTGGAAAATCTCGGTCAACGCAACGGTCACATTCGCTATTTCAAGGTGCGTTTCCACCCGGAAGAGAGCGGAAGTGGTGAAATGGGCCTCTTGCGAGTCGGGCCGGCCAGCGGTTTGCTGCAACAAGAGTTACAACTGCGGGACGGTTTGGGAGAGTATGCATTGGTCGCTCCTTTACTCGCACAAACCCGGGTTGCCCACCTGTCAGAACTTTGTGAACCTCCTCCGGCTGCGGTAGAGACGGGGGTGCAGAATGCCCCCGAGGAGTGGGTTTCCCTCCCCAGTCAACGGGAAAGGGAATTGACCCTACCGGTGCTATCTCTCCGGGAAGAGCGAGAACCGTTAGCGCCTTCCACCGTAGAGGGAGAAACCGCCACAGAGGAGGCGGAAATCACCGGGGAAGCGGAAATCACCGGGGAAGAGGAGCCAGATGTTGCCGAAACTTGTGAGAGCGTTCCAGCCGATTCCGGTGAGGAGACGATGACGGGGAGGGAGCCAGATTCCGCCGAGTCTGGAGAACTCGCCAACCAGAGCGACTATCTGGAAGAAGAGTTTTATCCGGAAGAACCGCTTCCCGGGGATGACGGCGATCGCTTAGTGTTGCTCACTGCTTTTCCCGATTCCCAACGCACTTTGCGTCAGTGGTTGGCAGATTCTCCCACCCCAGTGAATGCTTTAACCACCACCGCCCAAATTTGTCAGTTGTTGTGGTATTTGTATCAAAATCGCTGGTGTACGATCGACCTAGACCCGGATTTTCTCGAAATCGGTAAACCGATTCGCTGTTTCGATTTGACCTGCGCTTATCCCGAGGGAACAACATTGACTTCCGGATTAATGGGAACCTACTGCGCTCCAGAATTGGCCGCCACTCCCCTCCCGAGTGAGAAAGCGAGTACCTATACCGTAGGTGCCTTGTTGTATCACGCGCTTTATGGGCGATCGCTGGCGGGCGAGCGATCGCTGGACTTGAAAGACTGTTCGATTCCCCGTTTTTCCCAACTGCTCTCCCTCTCCCTGTCTCCGATTCCTGACGATCGCTTTTCTTTAGCACAACTGCGAAGTTTGTTGATCGAAACTCGCAATAGCCTGAGCGGCGATCGCGTGAGCTGGGAAATCGCCAGTGAATCCACCGTGGGCCTTTCTCCCCGACGATTGCACAATGAAGACAGTTACGGAATCGCCCAGATTGAATCGGGTCAGTCAGATATGATAGTTTTAGCGGCCCTGGCGGATGGAATGGGAGGAATGGCGCGCGGAGAACTCGCCAGTCAGTTGGCGGTGAAGACGGTTCTGGATGGATTGCACCAGGAAGAGGAACGCAATCCGGAGATGGGAAGCGAATGGCTGGTTTCTCTGGTTGAACGTGCCAATGCTAAGGTGTCGGAGGCGGTAAACAATGGGGGAACGACCTTAAGTTTAGTGTTGGCGAAGTCTCGCAGGTTGGCGATCGCTCATGTGGGCGATAGTCGCATTTATTTGCTCAGCAACGGCGACCTTCGCCAATTGAGTGAAGATCATTCGTTAGTGGCGCTGCTGGTTGCTAGCGGTCAAATTTCCGTGGAGGAAAGTCAGCAACATCCCGATCGCAATGTGCTAATTAAATCCTTGGGGTCGAAAAAACAGCTTCCTCACGGTTACGTGCAAGCCATTGGGGATATCCAATTGCACGATGGAGATGTGCTATTGTTATGTTCCGATGGCGTGTGGGATTCGATCGGCGATCGCGAACTGATGGAACTATTCTCACCATCCACGGAATTGCAATCCGCTGTGAATACTGCGATCGCCCGAGTTTTGCAACGCGGCGCACCGGATAACGCTACTCTATTGGCATTGCGCTGTCGCGTCACTCCTGTGGAAGTTAATTTCCAAAGCAATTCCAATTACCCTTGAGTTCCTTTCTTACCGCCGTCGTTCTGACTTTCAGCCATGACGAATACCTGTCCTTCCTGCTTCCACGAAAATAGCCCGGGCGATCGGTACTGCATCGTCTGCAGAACCTCCTTAACCCCTTCCGTGGGCTTTCATCTTCCGGTGGGAGCATTCCTCAAACAGGAAACCTATCAAATTACCAATTTTATCGGACGAGGAGCATTTGGCATTACCTATGCGGCTATTTATCGTCCCAACAATGCCCGAGTGGCAATTAAAGAATTATGGGCAGAAAATGGATACAGACAAGGCAATTCCCTGGTTTGGCCTGCTTACATTTCCCCGCTTTCTCAACAAGCACAAATCCAAAAGTTTAAACTGGAAGCGGCTTATTTGCAGCGATGCAATTGCCCTTACATTGCTAAGGTTTACGACTGTTTTGAAGCCAATGATACTATTTATATGGTTATGCAGCTCATTGAGGGCATTCCGTTGTCCCAAGTGGTGAAAGCGGAGAAAGCGATCGAAGAAGCGCGCGTTATCCACTATTCCCTCCAGATTGCCCATGCTTTAACCGTGGTTCATCAGAATAATTTACTGCATCGAGATATTAAGCCGGAAAATATTATGCTCGATCGCCGCAATTGTGCTATCTTAATCGACTTTGGCACCGCCCGGGAGTTTATCGCGGGGAAAACCGGGGATATGACCCGGATTCTCACGCCAGAATACGCCCCGATCGAACAGTATCTTTCTCGCACTAAGCGTCTCCCGGCTACGGATATTTATGCATTATGTGCTTCCATGTACGAACTGTTGACGGGAACTATACCGACCCCCTCATTAGAGCGGGCTAATTCTCTCTCTCAAGGATTGCCCGATCCCCTGGTTCCCCCGCGACAACTCAACTCGAACATCAGCACTCACCTGGAAGGGGTGATTTTGAAAGGCATGAGTTTTCCGGTTGAACAACGCATTCAAACTGCTCGGGATTTAATTGAGGCGATCGGGCAAAATCCGCGATCGCCTAACTCCACCACCCCACCCACTCCCCCACGTCTGTGTGCCACACAACTCAACCCCCCTCAAGCCGAATTTCCCTTAAACGGCGTCGCGATCGTCGGCATATCCCACCCCCATAACTCCCCCGTGAATATCGATCTCAAACACTTTTTCGGTGGGGAAACTGTGTCGCTTCAGCACGCTAAAATTTACCCCGACAGTGGGGGTTGGATGGTCAAAGACCTCGGGTCCACAAACGGAACCTTTATCAAACCAAACGGACACCATCGCTTTCATACCAGAATTACCACCCCCACCCCTTTAAATCCCGGTGACGAAATCGCGTTTGGTAAAGTTAAGCTATCTTTTAAAATTTCTCAGTAATACCGAGGGAACCCTCGGATTATCCCGAAGGCGAGCCATATTATTTGCACCCTGACCTCACGCCGGGTTCCCTCCTCTCCCCCAGTCAGGACAGCAACATGATTTGCACTGTGGCTAAACAGCGATTCTCCCTATCTTATCCGATCTCCATTTAAAAATCCTCTATCCATTCACCAAGACGATCGATGATGACGAATATCTGTCCCTCTTGTTTACATGACAACGCCCCAAGCGATCGCTTTTGTATCGTCTGCGGCACCTCTCTCAGTCCCCAGACCCCTTTACCCTCTCCTGCATCCGGACTTCAGCTTCCCCTGGGAACCCTACTCAAACAGGGCAATTATAAACTGGAAAAAGCGATCGGTCAAGGAGGATTCGGAATTACCTACAAGGCTACTTACTGTCCTAACGCGGCGATCGTAGCAATTAAAGAGTTGTGGCCGGAAGGGGGATACCGACAAGGTAAATCCGTACTCTGGCCGACGTCAATTTCTCCCGCCGACCGCAGGGAAGAAATTAATAAGTTTAAGCAGGAAGCGGCTTATTTACAGCGCTGTCAATCCCCTCATGTGGTCAAGGTTTATGAGTGTTTTGAGGAAAATTCCACCGTCTATATCGCAATGGAATTTATCGAGGGCAGGCCACTGTCTGAGTTTATCGAACCACAAAACCGCCTTGACGAGCATCAAGTTATTCCTTATTTGATTCAAGTGGCTCAGGGGTTAAGCATTGTTCATCAAAACCAATTACTCCATCGGGATATTAAGCCGGAGAATATTATGATAGGACCTGGCGATCGCGCGGTTTTAATTGACTTCGGAACCGCACGAGAATTTATCGCCGGCAAAACCGGCAACATGACCCGCACGCTCAGCCCAGGATACGCCCCCTTCGAGCAATATTCCTTGCGCGCTAAGCGCTTGGCCGCTTCTGATATTTATTCTCTGTGCGCTTCTCTGTACGAATTGCTCACCGGACAGTTACCCAGTGAGGCGATCGAGCGCGCTAACATCCTTCATCAAGGTCAGCCGGATCCCCTGATTCCCCCCCGAAAACTCAACCCTAACATCAGCCCGCACATCGAACGAGTGATTTTAAGGGGAATGAGCTTTCCCATCACAGAGCGCATCCAAACCGCCGAGGATTTTATCGATGCCCTAAATGGCAAACTGGTTTCTCCTCGCCATCAAAAAGCGAAAGATTTCCTCAAGCAAGGGAATTTAACTGATGCAGTTCTCACTTACGAAACCTGTTTGCAGCAAGAACCCGATAATGGAGAAGCTGCGGTGGAATTGGCTCTGGTGTTAGTCTATCTGGATGGCGATCGCGCTGAAGCTGCGGCGCGAAAGGCAATGCAACTCCAACCGGGGGACGGGCGCAGCTACGGCGTATGTGGGTTGCTCAGTTGTCGCCGCTTACAGTGGTCTAATGCCGTGCAACAGTTACAGCAAGGTCTCAGCCTCAGTCCACAAGACGCCTGGATGCACGCTAACCTCGCTTGGGCACTGGGGAAGCAGGGCAATTGGAAATCTGCAGATACATCCATCCAAGAAGCTTTAAGGTTAGACCCGGATTCTACATTTGGTTTGGGAGTCCAAGCGTGGGTCGCTTTCCACCGCCGTCAGTGGAAGTTCGTGGTCAGGGCCGCGACTCAAGCAATTTTTAAATCTCAGCAGGAACCGCCCCAAAAGGCGATCGCGTTACAATCCTGGGTTTACCCCTTTGCGATCGCAGCATTGGATAAAGTAACGACAAAAAAAGCCAGCGATGTGGCGCGACGAGTGCGATCGTTTGTCGCCCAAGTCCCGCATAGTCCGGTTGCTTTGGGATTGCAAGGGTGGTACGAGTACCGTAATGGCAACCTAGTCGCCTCTGGTCAGAGTTTCGATTTAGCCAGTCAATGCGATAATCTTCCCGATTGGGTGGCGCGCGATCGCGGGCTGATCTGCGAACATCTCGATGACTTTGCCACTGCTGCCAAATGGTATGAAGAAAGATACCAACAAACCCCTGCAAATCCTTGGATTTGTTATCGTTTGGGAACCGTTTTGGGCAAGCTCGGTCAGTGGCATCCAGGGAAAACTTATTTAGAACAAGCGGTCAAACTCGATCCCCAGTTCGCACCCGCTTATCGTAACCTCGGTTGGGTATTGTTGAACTTACAAACCGCTAATGGTAAGGTAAACTTAATCCGCCAGTTGTTAGCCGCCTATCGTCAAGCCTTGCACTTATACAAAGCCCAAAATCCCGAAGAGGCTCAGCACATTCAAGCACTGTTTCAGGCGATCGACATGTCGTTATAGTGCTTTTCACACCGTAATCTATCCCTAATTCTCTCTCCCTCTTCTGCCCATTTCTCTGCTTCCCTGCATCTATGTTCTCCTCGAGGCTTCGCCTTCCCCCCCCCCCCTTATATCAAAGCAAATACTTTGCGCCCTTGCTATGTCGAATCCATTTTTTTCTGCGGTTAGCACTCGCCTTTCAGTTAATGGTGACTCACGCCTCGATAAAGATAGCCCAATCCAAGTGCGCCGCTAAATGTCCTCTCATTTCCACGTTAGACTGCTAAAACTGTCAGAATTTTAACCTACATGGAAGATCGAGTTGATGAAACTGATTAAAATTTTGTTCCTGATTCTGGTCTGGTCGATTGGGGTGGTTGTCACCTATCCTCAGATGGCTTTCGCAGAAATAACCACGATTACTGTAGAAATTAACGAACTCAAAGCCAATGAAAAAGAATGGGATATCTGGAAAGGCGCGCCAGATCTTGCCATCTGTCTCACGAATCCACTGGTGGGCACTTTATGTCTGCCTGACGGCGATCGGGTTGAATTGATTTCAACGGCCCAATGTGCGGATTCTTTTCGCTGCAAGTTTAGTGCTGACATTCCTGATGGAACGTTCAAAATTTCAATCGTTGATGTAGATGCTGTATTGAACGATATCATCGGCATAGGTCATTGCCGTAAAGGTGAAACCTGTGAAGTCGGAGAAGCTAAAGTGAAGATTAAAGAGTCGGGGAATCAGGGGTGGTGGTTTAAGTAAGCCGAACGGAGTAGTCCCCGTCGGGGGACAATGTGACGTTACGGTGGTATTTCCATCGCCGACGGCGATCGCCCTCCAATTAGCACAATCGCGGCTAAAATGCAACCCTTTGCAATATTTCTTTACAAACTGGCGCAGGGGTGAGTTGGGGGCACTGTTCCTCTAAGATGACAACTAGCAGATGGTCGAGGTCCATCTGGCCTGCGGGAGAGGGGGCTAATTTTCATCCGTGCCCATTGCCGCCTCCCTCGCCCATACCTAGCACTCAGAGGGAATGATGACTGAACCCACAGAAACCATTTTTAGTAAAATCATCCGCCGGGAAGTGCCCGCCGATATCGTTTATGAAGATGACCTGTGTCTGGCGTTTAATGACATTGGTCCCCAGGCACCGGTGCATATTTTGGTGATTCCCAAAGAAGCGATCGCCAAATTATCTGATGCCGAGTCCCACAACCACGCCTTGATGGGTCACTTGCTGCTGACCGCCAAGCGCGTCGCCGAACAAGCGGGACTCACCAACGGCTACCGCGTGGTCATCAACAACGGCTCCGATGGCGGTCAAACCGTGAACCATCTCCATTTACACATCCTCGGCGGACGTCAGATGAAGTGGCCTCCCGGTTGAATCCCTCGGCTATTTTCCCGATTCATCGGATAATCTCCCCCGGGTTGGTGGAAACCTGGGGGTTTTTTCGGCGTTTTTCCCCAACTTCCACCAATTTTCTGCTCTCCCGAAACCGCCGAGGTAGGTCCCTCATCCTGAGAAATTTTCAGACTCGGCATTTTTACTCACTAAATAACTAAATTGTCATGTACCGATTTTTAGCAAAGTTTGAATTCCGGCACAGAAAAAAAGGGATCCGTGAAAGTGTTCTTCACGAACATTATTCTCGCTTTTCCGGTGGCAAATTTGGCGCTAAAAATACTGCATGGCAAGGGTTTTACGGCAAAATTTTCCCGTTCGACTTAGCAGCTAAATCCGAACGGTTTTGGCGGCTTTCATTCGCTTAAATCGCCAAATAGTTATTAAACGATTTATAGATTTAAAAAAAATCCAAAAATTTTTTCTGAAAACCCTTTACAAAAATCTATAAAGGATGTAAAGTAGGAATCACGGTAGGAAAACAACTACCGACTACCTTGACAACGTAATAGCAATCATAAGAACTTATGACGACCACCTTACAGCAGCGCGAAAGCGCTAATCTGTGGGATCGGTTCTGCGAGTGGGTCGCTAGCACCGAAAACCGCCTTTACATCGGCTGGTTCGGCGTGCTGATGATCCCGACTCTGCTGACCGCGACCGTCTGCTACATCATCGCCTTCGTAGCGGCTCCTCCCGTTGATATCGACGGTATCCGGGAACCCGTTGCTGGCTCTTTGCTGTATGGCAACAACATCATCTCTGGTGCTGTTGTTCCTTCCTCTAATGCGATCGGTCTGCACTTGTATCCCATCTGGGAAGCAGCTTCCCTCGACGAATGGCTCTACAACGGCGGCCCCTATCAGTTAGTGATTTTCCACTTCCTGATCGGTGTGTTCTGCTACATGGGCCGCGAGTGGGAACTGTCCTACCGCTTGGGTATGCGTCCCTGGATATGCGTGGCTTACAGCGCTCCGGTTGCTGCGGCTACCGCCGTGTTCCTGATCTACCCGATCGGCCAAGGTTCTTTCTCTGATGGTATGCCCTTGGGCATCTCCGGGACCTTCAACTTCATGTTGGTGTTCCAAGCCGAGCACAACATCCTGATGCACCCCTTCCATATGCTGGGTGTTGCTGGTGTGTTCGGTGGTGCTCTGTTCAGCGCCATGCACGGTTCTCTCGTTACCAGCTCTCTGGTGCGCGAAACCACCGAAACCGAATCTCAAAACTACGGTTACAAATTCGGACAAGAGGAAGAAACCTACAACATCGTTGC
>NZ_JAYFEQ010000338.1:0-224 GCF_055795085.1 Phormidium sp. CCY1219
GCGGCGATCGCATCTAACATTTCCCGAGCACTAGAGAAGCGATCGCGCGGATGAGACTTAATCGCCCGATCCAATATCCCCGCTAATGTGGGACTAATCGTAGGCGCATGAACTCGCCAAATTATCTCTCCCGTCTGCGGGTCCGTTTCCAATTCTTGCGGAATTTTCCCCGTGAGCAAATAAATCCCCGTTAATCCCAAACTATATAAATCGCTGGAATAAAC
>NZ_JAYFEQ010000339.1:0-12820 GCF_055795085.1 Phormidium sp. CCY1219
GCAGATGGCCATACACAGACGCATTGGACCGTTAAAAGCCCCTTGATAATGATCTCATAGAACTTTTCACTGTCCAGGTTGAGTTCTATTATGTTTTATTCTATTATGCGCTGACCACCATCTAGGAGGAGAATCTTGAGTTTTCCAATGTTGCCAAGGATTAAAACAAATATTGTAAGTAGGTAAATAAATATTAGTATCAACCAATTGATTGAAAATTGGACTAAAATTATCTTCCAAATTAATTTTAATTTTCTTTATATTATATTTTTCTTTAGTGATTGAAGGAGGACAAGGAGCTAAAATTTTTAAAATGTTTTCGCATTCAGCACAAGCGGCTAAAAATATTTTAGTTAATTCAATAGAATATGCACAAGCATTAATACTTGTTGGATTATCAACCCCTCTAAATTCAATGTAGCGTGACAAGTTAATCAAATTATTTTCTAAGCTCAAAAAATATTCCCAGTGATGATAATCAGTAATAATAGCCATTTTGGTCTCCAGTTAGATAAGGTAAATACTTTAATTGGTAAGCTGTTTGGCATTTAAACTGGGTACTTCTAGCGAGCGAGATGCCTGCATTCCAAGAGTTTCATAATTTTCTGCTTCCTAATTTAGACAGTCAACAGCTTAAATGCAATAAAACTGACATATCTCCTACTTCTTGAATGACTAACTATATTCATCCCAAGTCCAATTTTGACCACCAAATCCTATACCTGATTCTTGAGGAATGAAAAGTTTTGGTGCTAAGGAAGGAGGAAGACTTATTGTGTAACCCCTAGCATAACCTTTCCTTGTTAATTCTTCTAGAGGGATAGACCTTCCCATATCATTGAATATATCATGGAATAGCAAACACATTAAACCAGCAACAGCATTTAAAGTATTCAATAAGTTAGCTTCCTCATAAGCGGTGACTCGATTGTGCTTTACATTATTGTGGTGTGTCCACCATGCAGGATGTTGGTAAACCAGTCTGGGCAGAGTAATTGGGTGGTTTATTTTATCCAGTGACCATTTCTGCCAAGGAGTAAAGGTTAAACTATGAGCAGGACAGGAAATTTGTTGAAAAGGTATTATAGCATAATTTGTGTTCCCCAAAGAAAATATTTCATCGCTAATGTCATAAAGGTCACCCTTTCTTATATGGGCAAGACTTTTACCGATATTCTCGCATTCAGCACAAGCCGCAAAAAATATCCTAACTAATTCAATAGAATATACTTTAGCATTCTTACTATCGACTTCAGTAACTTTACTAAATTCAATATAACGTGATACATTAATCAAATCATTTTCTAAAGCCAAAAAATACTGCCAATGATGATAATCAGTAGGTTGAGCAGGTTGAGTCATTTTTCATCTCTATTTAGATTTACTTAGTTTAGAGCAGTTGAGTTCGATCGCACTGACTCTCTCCCCACTCCTTCGATTTGTGAACCCGTTGTCACTGGGCGGCAGTAGCTCGGCGTTTTCGGCTATCTGGCCGATCGCCCCGCTAGTCCAATACCAGCTTGCCCCAATAACTGCCACGGCTAACAGTTGGCGATCGCATCTAGTCCAGGTTCGCGGGATAAGTGTCAAAGCCGACAGTTACCGGGAGGCGCATCGACAGTCCGCTATCCGTTTGCTCCGATAAGTGTTGGGGCTGACAGTTATCGGGGGAGGCGATTCGCTTTAACCGTGGGAAGGTGCTGGGTTAGACGGGGGTTAGGACGGAGGAGCGATCTCCTGGAGTATCTTTAAAATTTTGCCCCTCTCTTGATGAGGTCCGCTTTTAGAGCTTCGTCAATGCCTTCATTCTGTCCAAAACGAGCTTGGGTAACTGTGGCATTTTCAAATTTAGTCCTACTCAAGTTAGCAAAACGTAGGTCAGCCGAGTTCAAATTAGCCCAACTCAGATTAGCCCCACTCAAGTCAGCCGAATCCAAGTAAGCCCCATTCAAGTCAGCCCAGCTCAAGTCAGCCGAATTCAACTTAGTCCAACTCAAGTCAGCCGAGTTCAACTTAGCCCGACTCAGGTTAGCCGAACTTAAGTTAGATCCACCCAAGTTAGCTCCACTCAACTCAGCCCGACTCAAGTTAGATCCACTCAAGTTAGCTAAAATCAAATCCATCGAACTCAGATTAGCTTCCCTCAGATTAGCCTTGCTTAGGCCAGCCCCGCTCAGGTCAATCCCGCTCAGATTAGCCTTGCTCAAGTCAGCCCCGCTCAGGTCAACCCCGTCCAGATTAGCCCTGCTCAGGTCAACCCCGCTCAGGTCAATCCCGCTCAGATTCTTCTCACCTCTTTTAATCCGTTGAATCAGAGAAATTTTCGCTTCTTCAGGTGTTTGGTTTGATTCCGTCATAACCTTATCTTCACTGGTTTAAGGGAAAAGTCTCGATCGCCCCCAAGATGGCGACTTAATTCAACTACCTCAGTCGGTCGGTCCGCAACGGGTTGGCGGTTTTCTGAGCGGTGATTCTCCTCCACCATCGGTCCTGGTCTTCATCAGATAACTGTCACTTCCGACAGTTATCGTCCAACTCCATCGGTCCCACCATCGGTCCCACCCAGATAACTGCCAGTTCCAACAGTTATCCGCTGGTTCCAAGACCCTTCGCGACTGCCCGCCGGTCCGATAGCGGTTGGCTAAACTCTCAGTGCTGACAGTTTGGGAAACCGGAACCCCTGGAAGCCGGTGCGGACTGGTGGGGCCGGGTTGGTTCGGAGTTGGAGGAGGCGATCGCATTCTTCTCCATAGCCTGAGACTGCTCATCCTACAGCATCCTCCTTTTCATAGAGGTATCGTTGGAAACCAATGAAAAGCTGGCGGATATCGCGGATACTGTCCAATTCTTTCACCGCATCAGCCATGCTGCGATACTTGAGTTCTATCAGTTGAGACAATTTCTCGGGATGGAGTTCGCTCACCCCCTGATTCATGTAATGGTCTAGGACAAACTCTAAAAACTCCTGTTGTTTGTCGTTGTAGTGTGACAAAATCTGGAGTTTGCGGCCCATGACCCGTTCCCTGCGACTGATGGGAGTTGAGGCGTAGGCGATATAGGCCAGCACGTCATAGATATCGCTTTTCTCAGCATCAATAATTCGACTGATTTCGGTTAGTTCCTGGGGGCCGTAACCTTTCTCGGCTAAACCTTCTAACAATTTCTCGCGGGTGTCGGGCAGACTCCACAGTTCGCGCAGTTCGGTCTCATTTTGGAACAGTTCCGGCAGGTCTCCAAACAACCGCTCGATAAACTGAGCGGCGGATAGCGGTTTCCCGTCAGCACTCCAAAAGCTAGTTGCCATTGTGTGCTGTATCTCGCGCTCCTTGCCGTCAGCGAGTTGGATTTTCAGTTTTTGCCGTTGCGCCGGTTCCTGCGGTTCTGTCGGTTCCGATTCTAGGTTCTGGCTTTCGGCAGGGAGGCGTTTTTCTCGGGGGGTTATCGGTGTCGGGGTTTCCGGTTCGCCGTCCCATTCAGGGTCACTAAAATGCTGATAGGCCCCTACAAAATCATAAACGGTGAAATAGTCTTTCCCCTCAAACAACCGGGTGCCCCGTCCGATAATCTGCTTGAACTCAATCATTGACTTGATGGGACGCAACAGCACGATATTCCGGACGTTTCGGGCATCCACGCCGGTGGATAGTTTGTGAGATGTTGTGAGAATGGTGGGAATCCGTTTCTCGTTATCCTGAAAGATTTTGAGAAACTTGTTTCCAATCTCGCCATCATTCGCAGTGACTCGGACGCAGTAGTTCGGAGCCGTGCTGACTTTCATCTGGTTGATGAGATCGCGAATTGCCAGCGCGTGGTCTTGGTTGGCACAGAAAACCAAGGTTTTTTCGGTCTGGTTGAGACTTTCCATCAGCAATCGGACGCGATATTTTTCCCGTTCTTCAATCTCAATGATGCGGTTAAAGTCGGATTCGGTGTAGAGTCGGCCTTCCTCGGCTTCCCCTTCAATAACCGTATCGTCAGGAGTGTAGAGATATTCATCCAGAGTGGTTTCAAACTGCTTAACTTTAAACGGGGTCAGGAATCCATCGTTAATGCCATCTTTGAGCGAGTAGGTGTAGACGGGTTCGCCAAAATAAGCGTAAGTATCGGTGTTGTAGGTCCGTTTGGGGGTGGCGGTGAGTCCTAACTGAACCGCTGGGGCGAAGTAGTCCAGGATGCCGCGCCAGGAACTCTCATCGTTCGCGCCCCCTCGGTGGCACTCGTCAATGATGATGAAGTCGAAAAAGTCCGGTGGATAATCGCCAAAGTTGGGCGCGGGGTTTCCCTCGGCATCTTTCCCAGTCATGAAGGTTTGGAAGATGGTGAAAAAGACGCTCCCATTTTTCGGAACTCTGCCCTGTTTGCGGATGCCGTCCGGGTCGATACGGACTAGGGCATCATCGGGGAAGGCTGAGAATGAGTTAAACGCTTGGTTTGCCAGAATGTTGCGATCGGCCAAAAACAAAACCCGGGGACGGCGGGTGGGTTGGCGGCTCAGGTTCCATCGGCTTTGGAACAGTTTCCAGGCAAGCTGGAAGGCAATGAAGGTTTTCCCGGTCCCCGTCGCCATCGTCAGCAGAATCCGGGTTCGTCCCGCTGCGATCGCCTCTAAAACCTGGGTGATGGCGTTGTGCTGATAATACCGCGCTTCCCAAGTGCCGCTCTTGTCCTCGAATGGGATAACTGCGAAGCGGTCCCGCCACTCGTTGGCTTTCGAGAATGTTGCCTCCCACAGTTCCTCGGGGCTGGGATACTGGCTGATGTAACCTTCCGCCCCGGTGAGCATATCAACTTGATAGATGCCCTTGCCGTTGGTGGAATAGGCGAACCGGATTTGTAACTTTTCAGCGTATTTCTTAGCCTGTCCCACCCCTTCGGTATCTCGCAACTCCCGCTTTTTCGCTTCAATCACGGCGAGTTTCTGATTGCGATAGACCAGGACATAATCGGCATATTCCGATTTGGCCCGCTTCCCACCACCCAACAACCGACCGGGGGCGATGACCTCGCGACGAATCCGGCTGTCCGGGACAACCCCCCAACCGGCAGCTTTCAGGGCCGGGTCAATCAGTTCGGCGCGGGTCTCTGCTTCGTTCATGCGGCAATCTCCTTAGAAGTTTCTGCTACTTCTTTAGCCACGTCGCCGGTGAGTTCTCCGGTGAATGCTTTCTCTAAGATGGACTGCTTCAGTTCTTTGAGGGCTTCGAGTTTGCGCTGGTAGATGGATTCGAGGCGTTGGGTTTCTAAAATCAGAGAATCAAAATTTTCTGCATAATGTTTTTGAGTATCAATTGGCGGATAAGCAATTTTTAACTCCAACTGCTTGGTAATACCAATATATGCGCGAGTTGAACCAGAACTCGCAATTTTAGTAATTTGTTGTTGAAATTCAGAGCCTCTAAAAAAGTAATACAGATAACGATTATATAGGTGCTTTTTATTTAAAATTCTGTAATAAGTAACTTGAGGTGTTAAGACTACATAATCGCCACCCGTTTCAAGTATTGCTGAACGTCCAATAGTGCCTTTATGAGATAAAAGAACATCTCCGTTTTTAGCGAAACCCTTTCGGAGACATCCAGCTTGTTTTTCTGAAATAAAGTTACAGTTTGTTTGATTGACAGTTCCATTTACAAGGTCTGAGGCCATTATAAACGGGACTCCCATTTTGACAAAATCAGCTTTTTTAGGATGAATCTCCCCATGATTACCATCTAAAGGTTTTTCTAAAATTTTTTCTTTAACAAGATTTTCCACTGTACTCTCAACCCAGCCCTCACCCTTCCGGGTAAAGACCCCATTCAGATAACTTTCAAACAGTTCGCGGGCGTTGGCGAGGTTCTTCTCTGTGTTCGCAATGGCCGCATCAATCCCCTCAAACGCCTCATCCAAAATTGCCACAATCCGCTTTTGTTCGGGGAGGGGGGGCAAAGGTATTTGTAAGGATTGTAAAAACGGTACTTTTACCCCCTGTACAGTGGCTCCTGTACCTGCCTTTACGATTAGATGGGATATACTTTTAAGCCAATAAAATAAATATTTAACTTTTATTTTATTAGTATCTTTGGGAATAATACTTCTTAAGTCTTGGTTGATAGCAGTATCTTGAGCCAGTAGGCAAACCTTACCTAATCCTACTCGCGTAGCAATAACCACATTTCCTTTGGGTATTACATTAGTTGAACTATTTTTTACAGCTTCTTCTGTTATTTTACATTCTGTTTGGGAAATAATTTCATTTTTCATATCTCGAACAGTAGCCCAGAAAATATCTCCGGTATAAAATTCTTTGTTACTTTTAGATGGAGTCCCACCTCCAACAAGATAACAAACATCCCCAAGATTTTTTGTTTCCCACATTTTCATCACAACATCCCCCCAATTCCTGCTAAAATCTCTGCGCTTTCCTCATCCAACGCCGCAATCTCATCTAAAATTTCCTGCGGGTCTCTCAACGCTGTTTCCTCTGCCTTATTCGGATTCTTCACCGACAAATCGCAGGTTTCCCAGTCGATATCCGCCACATCCACAGACCAAGATTTTTCCGAGTCCGCGAACGTAGCTTGCAACTCCACAAACTCGCGCAAATCGTCATCATTAAGCGGATTGGTTTTGCCCATGTTCCGCCCTGGGTCTAGCTGGTAGTACCAGACTTTGCGAGTCGCCATTCCCTCAGTGGGAGATTTCCCCCCAGAAAATAAAGGCATTCCCTGGACAGAACTAGCGGGGTCACCTTTCTCAAAAAACAGCACCACAGTTTTCACTCCAGCCCCGATAAACGTACCACCGGGACAGTCTAAAATCGTGTGCAAGTTGCAGCTACTCAAAAGCTCTTGCCGCAAAGCACGAGAGGCATTGTCGGAATTCGAGAGGAACGTATTTTTAATAACAATGGCAGCCCGTCCGCCAACCTTCAGAATCTTGATAAAGTGCTGCAAAAACAGGAACGCAGTCTCTCCGGTTTTAATCGGGAAATTTTGCTGCACTTCCTTCCGTTCTTTCCCTCCAAATGGCGGGTTAGCGAGGATGACATCAAAGCGGTCTTTGTCTTGGATGTCGCTGAGGTTTTCAGTCAGGGTATTGGTGTGAATAATATTCGGTGCATCAACGCCATGCAAAATCAGATTCATGATGGCGATGACATAGGCGAGGCTCTTTTTCTCCTTGCCAAACAATGTCCCGGTTTGGAGTAGCTCAAGCTGTTGCGTGGTGAGCTTGCCTTGCCGGAGATAGTCGTAACTTTCACATAAAAACCCAGCCGAACCGCAAGCGCCGTCATAGATGCGATCGCCAATCTTGGGTTTGACCACCTTAATCATGGCCCGAATCAGGGGACGCGGCGTGTAATATTCCCCGCCATTGCGTCCGGCGTTCCCCATGTTCTTGATTTTGGTTTCATAGAGATGGGATAGTTCGTGCTTCTCCTGTTGAGTCTGAAACCGCAACTCATCTATCCGTTCCAGGGCATCCCGCAGACTGTAACCGCTTTGGAATTTGTTCTTGATTTCCCCAAAAATCTCGCCAATTTTATATTCGATAGTGTCCGAACTAGCGGCGCGTTGCTTGAATCCTTTCAAGTAGGGAAACAACTTATCATTAACAAAATTAATCAAATCATCGCCGGTTGAAGCATTGTTGCGATCGATTTCTCCTGTGGGCAACTTCGGCACAGCCCAATAAGACCAGCGATAGGCTTCGTCCAGGATGAACTCATAAGACTTGCCCACTAACTCAGCTTTTTGGGAGCGTTCCTGTTCTAAATCGTCCAAATACTTCAGAAACAGCAGCCAAGAAGTTTGCTCGGTGTAATCGAGTTCCGTGCCACAACCGGCCTCTTTCCAGAGGACATCATCAATATTTTTAAAAGTTTGCTCAAACATTCGGTCTGTACGATTACTTATAGTGGTTTGGTTAGATATCAGCCAGTCTGGGTCGTAACGCTAATCCGAAAAATAAGCCTCCAACAAATCAGCTCCCTGCTTCCCCATCTGCCGCAACTGCAACTCAATCAGCTTTATCGCCATCGGTGAGGGTGTCGCTCGTCCACACTCCCAGCGGTTGATGGTCTGGAAAGACACACCGAGTCGAGCGGCGAACTTCTCCTGGGAGAGGTTCATGCGCTTGCGTAGGGTCTTGATGAGTTCAGGAATCTGCAAGGTGGTTGGAGTCATTCTGTCATTATAACCTGACCAGGCGTTATAACATCCTTGATATTTCCTTAAGTTTCTGTGTCTCCCAGTTATCCAGGGTTTCAGCCGATTCAGTCCGGTGTTTCGGGGTGTGGTTGGTTCGACGGCAGGCGGTTGTCGGGTTTGTCGGAGTTGTCGGATAACTGTCGGAGGTGACAGTTTAGAGGCGATCGCATCTGGGTCATCTTCACCCGCAAACTGTCGGGTCTGAGAGTTATCTCGGGAATCGCCTATCGGATGGGTTGCCTTTGTCGGATAACTGTCAGGACCTCAGAAACTGTACGGCAGGGGGCATAATCTGCTATAAATTTTCCTAATCATCATGATCCATTAAGACCCCTTCTAACTCATCTGCACTCCGTCGATATGCTTCTAAATCAATAATAAATTGGTTATTAAAAACATAGGCTTTAAGTGGTATCGTTATCATGCGTGCGCCAGTCTCACGGTATTGATACGTTAATCTTAACTTGCCATCAGAGAATGTTAACCTTTTAGTCGATGTATTATCTGAGAACCAGGTATCAGAATTACAAGAGATGTAATTTCCTGTCAAGGTTCCTTGAAATATATAACCAACATCTTTTCTTTCAAAAGAAGAATCTGTTACAAAGTTTTTAACATCAAAGGTTTCTCGTATTACTCTATAACCTCCACTATCTCCTTCTAAAACTCTGATATTTGAAATAATACTGCTGGGACAATTACCAGAGGAAATATTCAATTGGATGGTTTCAGGGTCAGCATAAGCAGCACCAACATAAGTGCTAAAACAAACTATGATGGAAGTTGCAATTATAAATAGCGATTTAACTGTCATTAGAAAATCCTCAAAAATAGTAATCGCTACACCAAGACGAGCGACGAGCGGGAAACTTCTCCTGAAAGAGGTTCATGCGCTTGCGTAGGGTCTGGACGAGTTCAGGAATCTGCAAGGTGGATGGAGTCATTCTGTCACTATAACCTGACCAGGCGTTATAACATCCTTGATATTTTGTTAAGTTTCTGTATCTCCCGGTTGTCCAGGATTTCAGCCGATTCAGTTCGGGGGAACCTGGACTCTGTGGGTAGCGGCTTCGCGGGAATGGGCGGGGTTGGGTTCGACGGCGGGCGGTCGGGTTGTCGGAGGTAACAGTTATCTCGGGTGGCGATCGCAACTGGGACCGGGTTGGATAAGTGTTGGCTCCGACAGTTTGTCCGAGGCGATCGCATCAACCTCAAAACGTGCAAATCAGTGGCTCACCCCAAACCAGAGAATTCCCATGATTGCCAGTGCATAAGAGTTTTACTCAAATCCCTAAGCGTGATATTTTCAGTATTAAAAGCCATCAATAAAACAATGCTAACCGTCCACCATCTCAACGTTTCCCAGTCCGAGCGGATAATCTGGCTGTTAGAAGAACTGGAATTGGAGTATGAATTACAGTTATATCAACGAGACCCGGTGACTCAGTTTGCTCCCCCGGAACTGCAAGAAGTTCATCCGGTTGGCACTGCGCCGGTGCTGGTTGATGACGAGGTAGTGCTAGGTGAATCGGGAGCCATCATCGAATATATCCTAGGGCGCTACGGGGAAGGACGGTTGGCTGTACCCGTCGCATCACCTCAATATCCGGATTACCTCTATTGGTTCCACTACGCCAATGCCAGCTTGATGAGTTGGAGTATGGTCAACTGGATGGCGGGGATGGCTGTGGGAGCGGATAACAATTCTCCAATGCTTCCTGTCCTGCGACAACGGCTCGATCGCCATCTGGAAATGGTCGAAAATCGCCTATCCCAAGCGGACTACTTCGCCGGTGCCGAATTCACAGCCGCCGACATCATGATGCATTTTCCATTCGCGACCATGAAGGCGTTTTACAACTTGGGTTTTGACAACCGGCCCCACATCAAAGCGTGGTTGGCAAGGATTAGTGAGCGCCCTGGATATCAGCGCGGGATGAAAGCAGCCGGACACGAGCAAGACCCGGCTCTGGATGGGAAGGCAGACCGCGTGATGGGGTTGGATTCCTCTGCATGAGTTGGCCGAATCAGATATGCGGATGAGTTGAGCGGGACCGGGTGAAGTTGGGGGCGATCGCAAGTAACTGTTAAGGCTGGCAGTTATCTCGGGGGGTGATCGGCTGTCGGGGTGGTTGCCGGTTTGTCGGATAAGTGTCGAAGGTGACAGTTATCGGGAGGCGAGCGCTTCACTCGTTGTTATCCAGTTTCTCCCAAACCGTCTCAAATTTTTGCCAATCTTCCTCGGCCTCCAAGGACCGATGTTGCAACCCGAGTCAACACCCGGGCATCCGTGAGCGATACAAGCGCCGCTTTCATCAGCCGTGTTAGCAGACATGAAGACGCCTTTCCCTTGGTTGTACCGGACTGTTATGGAGGCTCTATTTCCAGTAGGGTGGGCATTTCAGACAAATTTCTAAAAAATCTTCAATTAGTGCTTGACAGTTCAGATTTTTCTCGTTATTGTAGAGAGGTTCAATTATTTAGGTTCTAGTGTTATGTAGTATCCACCCGTCTACCCTGTCGTGCATACTGAGTTCCGAGAGGAATGGTATGTCCGTTTGTCCAAATAGGGGTAGCGAATGGTCACTAAAGCGAAAAAACAACACCAGAACACAACCGATAAAAAGTTTGCGGCTACTGTAAATACTGACGTTCAAAACCCAAATCGGTGTTCTGTTGATAACACCGATACTTTCGCTGCTTGGTGGGAAACTTTGAGCGAGGCTGACCAAATTAAAGTTGACACTATGGTTACTGTGCTAGAAGAAGAGGGCGTTACTCTCCGTTCACCTCATAGCTCGAAAATCAATGGCTGCAAAAAATATAGCCATATCCGAGAACTGCGGGTTCAAAGCACTCAAGGTCATCCCTACCGGATCCTGTATGCCTTCGATCCAACCCGAACTGCTATCTTATTGGTGGGTGGTAACAAAACCGGAAATAAACGCTGGTACGAAACCCATATTCGTATTGCTGAAAAAGAATATGAAACTCACCTAAGCAAATTAACAAAAGGAGGTTGAACATAATGGCACAGTCGTTTGAGGTCTTGAGGAACAAAATGTCCCTCAAGGCCCAACTTCAAGCCAAGGAAGAAGCGGCGAAAATCTTGGAAGAAATTCGTCGCTCTCATGCAAATCCAAAACCACTCGATGATTCACCAAATCGCAATCATTTAGATGGGTTGGATGCCTTGGCAAAACTGTTACCGAAGGGATAACCGTTGCCCGTTGGTCGGGTCCACCAGTTGCGATCACTGTTGATAGAGTTTCCAGTTCATGGCAACATCACCGAAGCCGTAATCGATAACTTTGCCATATTGGTTGACCGAGTTAGAATCGCTTGCCGTCCACCAAGATAATTTCACGCAAACCACCACCTAACCCAAGATAATTTGGACCGATCGCCACTGACCGATTTAGACCGATCGCCAACGGACCGACCCGACACAATTTGGAGCCAATCGCCACAGAGCCTCGGACTCGAACAAGAACTACACCGGCGCTCATTCGAGCCCTTATTCGCTCCTTTGCAATCGAGGACCCGTCAAGGTTAGCAATGGCCTTCGGATGCCACCCGCCGACCATCACTCCAACGATTAGAAAGCAGTCAAGGCGATCGCTAATTCGGCCAACAATAAACAGGAACATCACCTCGGGAAACGAGGCAGTTGGCAAACTCAGCTTCTTGAGCAAATCAACTCGGCGATATCTCTTAACCCGGGCAACATCTTGACCTAGGCGATTCCCCATTCGACAAGCGTGACACCAGGCTTGACGAACATCGACTCGACGGGAACGATAGCCTAGAGTATAGCTACGCGGTGCGAGACCTGGGGCCGGGTTCATCGGATAACTGCCGGTTCTGCCAGTTTGGGTGGCGATCGCACTGTCGGTTTGAAGGGACTCTAAATCTGATAGGTTTTACTCCGACAGTGCTGCACAGCGCAGCTATGCCGTAAACTTATCGCATCTCAAGCCAATCCGCCACGATGTAACCCAGAGTTGTCAGACTTTGGATGCGATCGCCACTGACTGAGCTAGGGCATTGGCCGGGATGGCTCCGGGATTGGGTCGCACTCAGGCAAATCCCTCAACGTGAATCACTCTGTGGCTGCAACTCAAACTTATCGTCACCTTGAATGGTTACATAACCATCAGGGAATCGAACATACACCGTTTTGGTGTTTAGCGATCGTTCTACCTGTCCAATTTGGCCGGTGTAGGGCCAGCCTTCTATCAAGCAAACCACGCGGTCCCCGGGCTGGAACCGAGACTCGCCCTACCGTTTTTTGCCCTGGAAGTTGGCGCGAATTTCTGCAAGTTTTTTCTGCCATTCCTGCTCTTTTAGCTCCTGTTCTTTACGTTCTTTTTCTTTAACTAATTCTATGGTAGTCCCTAAATCTCTTGCTTTATCTTCTAATCGTTTGTTTTCGATTAAAACTTGATATTTAGGCCGGTTTTCTTGCCATTGTAAAAATGCTTCTGTTGCTAAATTGTTAGGGTTTTTGACCAATAAATTCAAAGCATCTTTTGCAGCAGATTTTATATACTGGACAGTGAAAAGTTCTCTATGACCCCGAGAGTGTCGCTCTATGACCTCAAAAAAATGGACCGGCATAAAACCAG
>NZ_JAYFEQ010000340.1:0-4176 GCF_055795085.1 Phormidium sp. CCY1219
CTGGTCATCAATCCGTGAAGCGGGGAGGAAAGGTGGTTAAGCCTGAGTCTAAGCAGGTACTCCATCGAGCAAGTGTCTATGGATAGGAATACGAAGCCACGTATGAAGCGTCGATATTTTAAACCAGCGAAAATTAGACTGACACGCTGGAGCCAAAAGGCTAGATTATCGGGAGCCGGATGCAGGGAAACTTGCACGTCCAGTTCTAAATGGGAGGTGCGGGGTTTTATCGCCCCCATCGACCCAACCCGATCGCCAATGGCGCGATCGCTCCTCGTCTTCCAAAAACAAGGTATCGAAGCCATTCCCGCGCCTACGGACTTTCTCAGTCCCCCCGGTCGCAGTCCGGCGGATTACATCACCGGGCAAATTTTAGAAGTTGCTGGGGGGTGGAGATTATAGTTTGACCTTGATTGAGTTAAAATACTATGGGCTAATAAAATAGCTGTAACTTTTGGGTAACTCCAAGAATTAATTAATGAAAAGAGGTTGAAAATGCTGACTCTGAAAGAAATTTATGAGGTGTATGAGCAACATAAAAATGACTACGATATCCCAGTAGAAAATATCAAACTTGGGAACAAAGAATTTAACTTTAACGAGCAAACAGCTCTGTTGGGTGTGATTAACCTTTCTGTTGATTCTTGGTGGAACCACTCTGTGTGTTACACCCGCGAACAGGCAATTCGTCGGGGTAGAGTTCTAACAGCTCAAGGTGCTGATATCATTGATATTGGTGTAGAAGCCACTTCAAAAAACACCCCTAGGGTGGATGAATTAAAACAAACCAGTCAGCTTTTGCCCGTTCTAGAAACCTTGAGTCAGGAAGGAATATTGACTTCGGTTGAAACCTACTATCCTGAAGTTGCCAGAGAATGTCTAAAGTGTGGTGCAAATGTCATCAACTTTACGGGGACAGAAAATAGCGAAGAAATTTATAAAGCTGTGGCTGATTTCGATGGCGCAATTATTATTTGCTATGTGGAAGGAAAACACGCTAGAGATGTAGAAGAATTCGATTGGGCTAAAGCTAAAGATCCGATTGTTTTGGTCTACGATTATTTGGCTAAAGAGACGGAGAAAGCCACTAAACTGGGAGTGAACAAGATATTTATCGATCCAGCGATCGGTCTGGGATACAGTAATTTCTATTACGATTATGAAAATGCAGGCAAACGGCTCAATTATCAAATCAAATCTCTGCTGAATGCTTTTAGATTAAGGAAATTAGGATTTCCGGTGTTCAATCAGATCCCTAGTGCCTTAGAAATTGGGGGAGAAGAAATTAGAAGTACGCAAGTCTTTCTGTCCGTTTTTGCCGCATTAGGAAAAAGCGATTTGCTGAGAACCCATGAGATTTCTAAAGTAAAAGCGGTTTTGGAAACCCTAAGTTTAGCCTAAAGATGGTAGAGTGAAAAATGAAGGATTTACTATTATCCCAGAATTAAAATCAATGCAGATCGCTGAAAAAAACACACAAATCATCCCTTTTGGTGAAATCAAGGAGTGCCAGAAAACAGGAGGAAAATCCCTCTATTCTACGGTTGAATTTATGCCTGGAGACATCATCAGTCAGTTTGGGGCAAAAGAGACCCTCGATCGCCCCAACTACTTAACCGTGCAAGTTAGCGATCGCCAGCATATCATGCTCGACCCAGAATATTTGCAATACATCAACCATAGCTGCGCCCCCAACGTAGCCTTCAACCCGACGGATGGGGTAGTCACTGCTCTACGAAAAATTGAAATTGGCGAAGAACTGACCTTCTTCTATCCATCCACAGAATGGTCAATGGATCGAGGATTTGAGTGTGTGTGCCAAAGTCCAAACTGTCTTGGATACATTCAAGGTGCAGCTCACCTACCTCGCAATATTTTGGCTCAATATCAACTGTCAGACTACATCCAGAAAAAGCTAAAAGTTTAGCTTCCATACTAGATTGATTCTCCACCCTGGAGAATCAAATGCTAGTTATACTCGCCAGTCACCTGCTACCCATTTCCATCCAATGGCTACCAAGAACTTAAATCTCAGTCAACTAACAGGAGAGAAAACTTATACTGAAATCGTTTTTAGCCAAGTCTGGGGTAAAGTAGAAGCCTATAAAGCCAGCCATCAGCAACAGAAAATTTTTATGATGGCTTTTGGGGATACCACCCAGCCTTTACCCCCAACAGTGGTTGAAGCGATGGTTGATGCTGCCAATTGTTTGGCAGACCCAAAAACCTATACCGGGTATGAGGATATTACTGGAAACTCGGCCCTGAGACAGGCTATTTGTGATAACTATTACCACAAAAAAATGGGGGTTGAACTTGAATCCTCTGAAGTATTTATTAGTGATGGCGCTCAATCTGCTTCCGTCAACATTCAAGACCTCTTTGCTCTGGATAATACAGTAGCCGTGCAAGACCCTGCTTATCCGGCTTTTGTAGAAGGAACTGTACTGGCTGGTCGCCCCTTGGTCAACTTGCCCTGTGAAGAGGAAAATAATTTTATCCCCAAGCTGCCGTCAGAAAAAGTAGATTTAATTTATCTGTGCTTTCCCAATAATCCTACGGGAGCAGTGGCAACTTACGAGCAGCTTCAAGGGTTTGTGGACTATGCCAGGAGTCAGAACGCTGTGATTATTTTCGATGCTGTTTACAGCGCCTTCATCAGTGTTCCCAATGTACCCCGGAGTATTTATGAAATTGAAGGGGCGAAAGAATGTGCCATTGAGATTGGCAGTTTTTCCAAAATGGCCAATTTTACGGGTTTGAGGGTCGGTTGGTGTGTGATTCCTGAGCAACTGACGATTAAGAATACAATGCCTGGAGAGTTAAACAACTTGTGGCGTATCCGCCATGCGGTCAAGTTTTGGGGAACGGCAAATGTTGCTCAATATGGGGCGATCGCCGCTTTATCCCCAGTTGGACAACAGGAATGCCAGAAAATCGTCAATTATTATCTCAAAAATGCTGACTTGCTCCGAGAAGGTTTGGAAAAAGCTGGGTTACACTGTTTTGGGGCTACCGATAGCCCTTTTGTGTGGGTCAAAGCGCCCCAAGGATTATCTTCCTGGCAGTTTTTTGAGAAACTGTTAGCATCAACGGGGATTGTTGGTGTACCCGGTTGCGTATTCGGTTCAAGTGGCGAAGGCTTCTTGCGTTTGAGTACCCTGGGTCAACAGGAGGAAATTAAGGCTGCGGTAGAACATTTGGGGGCGCTTAAACACCCAATGGCTTAGAACTTAAAAAAGACAACGATAAGGAGTTTAATGATGAGTACAATAATGCTCGAACACTATCCAACCATTGAAGGATTAGATCGATCCGAAAAACATCTAGTAGAAGAAGTCAAAAAAGGTCTGAGTCAATTTGGTTTTTTCTATATTAAGGATACGATTGAAGCCAGGAAAAAGATCGATAAGCAACTTGAAAATCTTCAGAGTTCAGTTGATGTCTATTATGGAGAAGACGCTTACACAGGCCAAGGATCGGTTTTTCATGGCACATATAGCCGATTTGAAGATGGAGAAAACTTAGCGGTCAAACCCTATTTTGGGTTTATTTCCAAACTCCTGGAGATCATCTCTCTGGCGTTGGGATATCCGAAGGAGTTTTTACAAGAATTTTCTCGGCAGCAAAACTGCGGATTTTATATCTATGACCGAGAAGCAGAGTATATAGAATACATTAAAGGAGCTGATGCGCAAGAAGTTTCTATTGGCCCTCACAAGGATAGATCCTTAATTACGATTATCATTTCGATTGCTGGATTTGAAGGGTATAAGCAAGAGTTGGGTTGGTTTTCTATTCCCGATCGCGAAGGTTACATCATGATTCAGGCGGGTACGCTATTACAAGACCTCACTCAAGGCGCAGTCAAAGCCAACGTTCATCGGGTTCGAGGGTTTGATTCCTCAAAAGCCTTATTTTGGAGCAATTTAGCCCCAGTCAAGTAACTCAATCTTCAGGTTTTGAAATGTTGAATTAAGCATAACCATGAAAAATGTAGTTGTTATCATAGGAGGTGAGCCAGCCGGAATGTCTTGTGCGCTTTGGTTAAAACATCTCGGACTTTACCCCATTATCATTGAAAAGAGCAAACAACTGGATGGAGCCAGTTTCAATGGCTTAGCCCCCCTGTTGACCATGCTCAATTCTTGTGCTGCAGGGGTGGGGGTGGTGAAT
>NZ_JAYFEQ010000341.1:0-1302 GCF_055795085.1 Phormidium sp. CCY1219
GGGCGTCGCCTCACTCAAAAACGCGAAACCCAGATCTCAAAGGTCTCGGCCCAGAAGCCCGCGCCGTACCGCCTAAGTGGTCGGCGTCGGGAGTACGTCACGATTTTCCTAAAGCACCCAAAGGGTAAGTAGTTGCACAAAGAAAAGAAAACAAGATCGTTATGCTGGAGAGGCTATGAATGGACGATTGAGAGAAGGGTTGGGGGGATAAGCTCCAGTGCAGTTAAAACAGGTAATTATTGCTCATAAGGCGGGAGACAGTTTAGGTCGGCGCTGGGCGGAAAAATGCGCTCGGCAGCTCGAAAATCGCGGCTGCAAGGTGTTGATGGGACCTAGTGGGGCGAAGGATAACCCCTATCCGGTGTTTTTGGCTTCCTCTACTTCGCCGATTGATTTGGCGATCGTGCTGGGAGGCGATGGCACGGCGCTGGCGGCGGCGAGGCAGTTGGCTCCGGAAGGGATCCCGATTTTGGCGGTGAATGTGGGGGGACATCTGGGGTTTTTAACGGAACCTTCGGAACGGTTTAAGGAAACGGAAGCGGTTTGGGATCGGTTATTGGAAGACCGCTATGCGGTGCAGCGACGGATGATGCTGCAGGCGACGCTTTATGAAGGGCATCGAACGAATTTGGAACCGGTGAGCGATCGCTATCTGGCATTGAACGATATGTGTGTCAAACCAGCGGCGTCTGACCGGATGATTACGTCGGTGTTGGAAATGGAAATCGATGGTGAAGTGGTAGATCAATACCAAGGAGATGGATTGATTGTGGCCACGCCTAGCGGGTCTACTTGCTATACCGTGTCTGCTAATGGTCCGATTTTGCACGATGGCATGGAGGCGATCGCCGTTACTCCCATTTGTCCCTTGAGTCTGTCCAGTCGCCCGATCGTCTTGCCTCCCGGATCCGTGGTCAGCATTTGGCCGCTGGTGGATAAGGATTTAAGCACGAAACTCTGGATGGATGGCGTTTTGGCTACTTCCATTTGGCCCGGTCATCGCGTGGATGTGCGAATGGCCGAATGTCGGGCGAAGTTTCTCATCCTCGATGAAAGTCATTCCTATTATCAGACCTTGCGCGAAAAATTGCAATGGGCCGGGGCGCGGATTAAGTATAGTAACAATCATCGCCGAAAAAGTTGAGCTTGACAATGGTCATTGGTCATTGGTCATTGGTCATTGGTCATTGGTCATTGGTCAATTGTCATTGGTCATTGGTTGCCTATGCAATTAAAGCATTGCACATAAGTCCTGCGTGCCCCCTCGGTTTAATTGTACCCGATGCGGATTTTTTTGTCAAG
>NZ_JAYFEQ010000342.1:0-13717 GCF_055795085.1 Phormidium sp. CCY1219
TTTTGTCAAGGGAGAACCTTCCATCCCGCCGCCGGCCTCGGGATTATATAAACCCCGAGGGGGAATAAATTTTCCGCATACTTCGATGGGGACGATGTTGAGAGGTAGACCGATTGATAATTGGCTGAGGTTGGAGGGCTTATGTCTTTTTCTGTGTCCGATCGCGATATATTTTTTGCGGCGGTGGGTGACGTTCACGGTCATTTTTATTCCATGTTAGGAATGCTGCAAGGGTGGGAAAACCGCACGGGGAATTCGTTAGCGTTTGTGCTGCAAGTGGGAGATTTCTTGCATCGGGATGCGGCGGATGTGGCCACAATGGATGCGCCGGCTAAGTATCGCAAAGTGGGAGAGTTTCCGGATTTTTATACGGGAAAGGCGATGTTTCCTTGGCCGATTTGGTTTATTGGGGGGAATCACGAACCCTATGGGTTTCTCGATCGCTGCTTTGCGGGGGAGGCGATCGCACCGAATTGTTTTTACCTGAGTCACGTGGGTGAGGTAACGCTGGAGGGAGTGAACGTGGTGGGGGTTTCTGGGGTCGATCGGGAAGAACGGTTTACTCGGGGTCGCCCGGATATCGCCCAGTGCGATCGCTATTCCAATAAAGAGTATATCGGGTTTACGGAAGCGGAAATCGAGCGGGCGTTAGAATTGCGATCGCCGGATATTCTGTTACTCCATGACTGGCCTTGCGGCGCGATAAATCCGGCGGATGCGGCGCAGTTTGTCACTCGCAAATACAGTATCGACCATACCACAGTAGGCAACGAATACGCCCGTTTGTTAGTGGATTTCCTGGCTCCGCAGTGGGTATTGTGCGGTCATTTGCACGTGAAATATCGCCATCGAATTCCCCGGTCTAGCGGTAGAGAAACCCAGTTTTTGGCGTTGGCCAACGTACAATCCGGAAGGGATGCGATCGCATTTTTTCGGGTTACTGCCGAGGGCACAATTGTAGAATATCTGGAAAAATAGCATCTTTGCCGGAATCGAGGGGAAAAGAATTACTCTGTCATGGCAAATTGGCCTAGTTCCGCGCGATTTCAGTGCCCCGGGTTTTATTAGCTTTCGGGTTAATTTTTGGGAAGTTATCTGGAACCCCTGGAAAAATTGCTTCAGCCTGTGGTAAAATAGCATATCGATAAACGGGGAAACAAACAACAATGGAAGAGAATCGAATTCGAGCTTACGTGCAGGTGATAAAAAAATTGCTGGATTGTCCCAGTGGGGAAGAAGTAAAGGTGCTGCGGGAACATCACGATTTAGTCGATCGCGAATTTATTGCGGTGATGGAGCAGGCGGCGGCAAAAGCAGCACAAGAGGGGAATGAAGATACGGCGAGTTTTCTGGTCAGTTTGGCGGAACAATTAAAGCCAATGTTCGACCGGGCGGAACAAATGATGAACTCGGAGGCGATGAATCGCACTGAAGCGTATCTGAAATTAATCGAACAGATGTTAAGTTGCGATCGGGGAGAAGACGTGGCGCTGCTGTTGAGTCAAAATGAGGAATTAATCGATGCAGGATTGGTGCAAACCCTGGCTCAAGTGGCGCAGTTGATGACCGAAAGAGGGGAGAAAAATTCTGCTGCGTTTTTAATTAATTTGGCCTATGAAATCTCGGAAATCGTGCAGGCGAAATAAGGCAGAGATAAGGCGGGGAATTGAAAGTGCGCCGAAGTGAACGAAGAAGAAGAAGCAACACCCGGCGTGGGTTTAAACCCACGCCTAATAGCTCAAGTCGGTTAAAAACCGACTAATATATATATGTGATAAGGCTTTCAGTCGATTTTTATTTAACCGATCGCAGGCTATGAGGCGGGGGATAAATACCCCGGCGGATCTGCGGCGGTGGGAACTGCTGCCCGGGTGTCGGCCAACCCAAAACGGCAGGTGCTTGAGGGACATACGGAGATGGTGAAGAGCGTTGCTTTCAGTCCCGATCGCAAATATCTCGCTTCGGCGGATAGCGTTGGTGTGGTGCGGTTGTGGGAGTTGGGTTAGCTGGTCGGTTGGGTAGAGGGTTTGCCTACTGTTGGCAATCTGCAATATGTTGGCTGGCAGGGGGTGGACATCATCCTCTGGTCAATCCAGAACTAGTGTATATAACCCAGGAGGTTCCGCGCGGAAGTGCCAGGTTTTCAGACCCTTATCAATCGGATGTCGGGTATTCTGTATAGACCAGCGCTTCCAAAAGCTCAAGTGAGTCTCGCGAATCCACAAAGGGAGGTAATTTATCTGTATCACTTGGCGATAGTTGCGCCCGCAGGCATAGGGAGAGAGTTTGGCATAGGGACGCCCCTTTCTGGAAAAATCGCCTTAATGTGAAGCGGTTAACTCACGCCTCTTATCCCCTCGGCTTCGGCTGCCTGTTTTAGCACATTGTTTTAAAAAATGGTTACACATCAGCTAACCTCTGGGGTAGGGGCTAACTTATCGGTGTAGTAATTGGCGGTGATGGGAGGGGCCAGTGGAAAAGCCGATCGCGGGTAAGGGAGAAGGAAACAATGAGGGGCTTATCCGGTGGTGGGGGTGGGGGCAAAGGGACCGGAAAGGGCGATCGCGGATTGGGGAAACCGGGGGCGCGATCGAGACCGATGAGAAGGCTAAATTCATGGGGATTGCATGAAGATAAACTCAGGGGAAATGAGGGTCTCCCTGGTGGGCGGATCCGGTTTTCCCGGCGGTGGGGCGATCGCGGTTGGGTTGAGACTCACAGAACCCCCAACTCGGCATTTTGCGGTCTTGACATAAAATAAAACTCTGCTAATATCTACGGCTAGACCACTTCTGATGTGAGTCAGAAGTAGCAGCAACGATCTGGCCCTAGGCAGCCGAAAAATGATTGCCTTTCCACTCTGCGTCTGCTGAACAGACCCCCATCGAGAATGTCAACCCAGAGCTAAAGCTGAGGGGAAATCCAACGCTAAAACTTTGGGAGTTAGGCTTATCCAATGAGGAAGCGAATGGGTGTCACTCCTATCCTCCTGACTGGAATGCACCGATGGGATCGACTAGGTTGGCAATCAATCAATGCCCGGGTGTAAAGACTCTGGCGCGATCGCCTTTATATATCCTGGCGCAGAGGACTGTTTCTCCTGGAGGGGAAGCCTGTGGGTCGTTTTGCACCGACTTGAGAGCGAAAACTCGGGAAACTGGCATTTAGAGGCAATTCTCCGATGATTGAGAAGGGTTCACTAAGATGTCAGAACCGCCCTAGTTTCGGCGAGCGATCGCCTTTTTCCACCCAGAAAAAAAGCGGTTCTTGTTGGGTCTAAACCCGAATTATTCAATTCCTTACAGGGGGAAAAACCGTGTAATTTGGCTCCTGGCCACACCGAATATTGACTGGTGAGCTAAGCTGGTGGGCATCTAAATTGAGAAACAGCCGCAAGCCACATTATTAGCGGAATGCATTTGCGAAGGCTGCCCGGAACACGCTAACATTTCGCTTGTCACCTTAACCCAATTTAATGTTCAACAGCTTATTCCCAGCTAATTCACTAAAATTTCGCTAGTTTCAAGATAAGGAGAAATCAAATCATGCCTCCAAAAGCCGATTTAAAAAAATGGCAAGTTCACAGCTATGGTGCTGCAGTGGGATGTTATCCTCCGCAATGGAATATTTCTGAATCAGGACAACAAGTGGTGCAAGCCACGAACAGCGAACCTTCCATTTTTTATAGTAACTTTAATTTCTACAATGCCAAACTGCTTGCCAAAGTTTCGGTGAACAGCGATGATGACGATTATTTTGGCTTTGTCTTGGGATATCAGCCTGACAACCCAGAGAGCAGCTATTTATTAGTAGATTGGAAATCTACTGATGAAGGCGAAGCAAATCTGGGATTGACGTTATCCGAAGTCACCGGATATCCCACTGCGGAACTCCTGTGGAAACACCAGCGAAACGTTATGGAAATCACGCGCGGCAAAACCCTTGGATTTGCTGGCTACGAGCGGAATCGCGAATATAGCTTTTACTTTATTTTCCTGCAAAATAAGGTAAAAATATTTGTGGATGGTCAGTTAGAGCTAGAAGCAGAAGGCGATTTTTCCGAAGGTCGGTTTGGGTTTTATAACTACGCCCAGAAGGACGTGACCTATAGCGCTGTTGTCCCGGAAAGCTTGTTCTCTGGATATTATTTGATTCAGAGCAAGTACAATGGTTTGGTGATGGATATTTCCGCCAGTCAACTGACCCCCGGAACCGGGGTCGTTACTTATTATTCCACTGGGGAAGCGAATCAACTGTGGAAACTGACTTCTACAGGGGCGATCGTTAGCAAAATGCATGGGTTTGCCCTGGATTTTGAAAACAGCGAAATCTCTCCCTATGGTTTGATTGTGGTGAATCCGCTGCAAGTCATTCAAGGGTTGCCCTCCCAGCAGTGGAAAATTGAAGAAGGGTTCATAAAAAACCAGCACGACGACAATTTAGCCATCGATATTGAGGGGGCGAAACCGGAACCCTTGGCCCCGCTTCGCGGCGCTTTCGTCAACGAAGATATCAATCAACAATGGGAATTTGTTCCCGTGGAGACGGACTAGAAAAATGCTGTGGGATTGGGAATGAAAATCGGTGCGATCGCAGAAGAAAGCCCCGGAGACATCTCGCCAATCATGTGCCCCTCTCTTTTGTGCTATAGATGCAATGTATCTAGCAAGCCGCTAGAGTTTTGGGTGGATTCTCTGTGGTGGGGTCAAAGCTGGGCATCACCCAGCTTTGTTTGGCGATCGCGCCCTTTTTAGCCAACGATATATAACTTTACGAACATGAAAAAAGTAAAAACACTTAACTGTAGCTGGGGCAATAGCGGTAAAACATCAGACTCCAGTATAATGCTTTTAAATAAAAAAAGCAATAAATTGGATGACAGAGTTGATTTACTCCTTGGTTTAGCCACACCCAATCCGAGGGTATTCCGGCCACACCACACCTAAAAATCCGCGTTGGTTTACTATTGCGTTCATAAAGTAAAAAAATATTTAAAAATAAAATAACTTTTCTTAATAATCGATAAGTGACATTCAATGGTAAATTGGAAAAATGGCAAAGGAAAAAATGACAACGGTAATTTTTTCCAATGACCCAAGGAGTTGGGGTCGGTATTGCCGAGAAAGGGTGGGAAGGAAATTGCCCCGCAAGACGCCAGGGCGACCCAGGGAAATTTTCGACAGCCTGGGCGATCGCCAGGGGGCAACGGCAATCATTGACTGGCGATCGCGACCCACGCTCAATGCATGTCGATAAAACGATATAAACCACTATTTTGGCAGGAGTGGAATCAATGGCTCAAATCAAAGTCGAAAGAGTTGACCTGAACAACTGGACAGTAGAATCCTATACGACCAATGGGGGTCGGTGGACGGTATCGGCGGATGGTCAACAAGTGGTGCAGTCCATCAACGGACAACCGACCTTTTTTTACAGTTCTTTTAACGTATTCAACACCAAAGTTTCTGGAAAAATTATGGTTGGCAATAGCGGCGATGATGATTATATTGGGTTTGCCCTTGGATTTACGCCAGGAGACACGAAAAATGCCTCGGCGAAATACGTACTGGTGGATTGGAAAAAAGGCGATCAGCCTTACGGCGGTGTAACAGCTAAAGCAGGATTGGCCGCATCTTTGGTGAATGGTGTTCCGTCACCAACACCGGATTTTTGGGGACATACTAGCAAAGTCACCGAATTAGCGCGGGGTAAAAACTTGGGCAGTACCGGATGGCAAAACAATGTGGAATACAGCTTCGACTTTGTTTACACCAAAACCAGCTTGCAAGTGTCGGTGAATGGCAACTTAGAAATTGACATCAAAGGGGATTTCAAAGAAGGACGAATTGCCTTTTACAACTATTCCCAAGATAATGTCACTTACAAAGCCTTCGAGTCGAAAGTTTTACCATCGGGTCAATTAGAAGTTCCCGCCACAAACGAAGCCGGCGTGGAATTGACCAATCCGCTGGAAGCCCAGGCGAAAATCAAACTGACCCCTACAGGTACTTGGTCGGTAAAAGAAGGAGAAGAAGTCAGCGCTGCAGGCAAACCGGGAGCAGATTTACTCAGTCATTTAACCTATCCGAACAATACGCCCTACTGTTTAATGGTAGTGGATAAAGGCAGTGGGGAAGCGATCGCAGAAGTGGGTAGCGACACCGTGATTACCCTCGAACCCGGTCAAACAGTGGCGTTTAAAATCAACGACGAACCCGGGTGGTACTGGGATAATAAAGGCAGTATCGCAGTGGATTGGATGGTTCTCGATTAAACATCGATTTAACATCGAGCTATGGGGCGATCGCGGGAAAAACTGATAAAGCCATGTTTATAAAGTAAGCTAAAACTCGGGCGTAAGTATCTCCCGGTTTACAATCCGCAGATGCTTCCCCCGTTTAACAATCCCGTCACTCGGAAAACATGAGTCCACGCATTGTCATCACTACCTACGGATCGTTTGGAGACGTTCACCCTTATATCGCGATCGCCCTCGAATTGAAAGCGCGAGGATACCATCCCGCGATCGCGATGAGTGAAAACTATCGTCCGAAAATAGAAACCGAAGGCATCGAATTTTGTCCGATTCGACCGAATGCGGCGATCGACATCGAACAAGATGGTGAATGGATTGCGGTACTCAAACAATCCCAACGGGATAGCGAGTACGCCATTTGTTACGTTTTGATGCCCCATTTGCGGGGAACCTACAGGGATTTAAAACAAGCGGTACGAGGGGCAGATTTATTAATTACGCATCATCTGTCTTTTGCCGGGTCGTTGGTGGCTCAAACCACAGGTATTCCTTGGGTGTCTACGGTACTCTCGCCGATTTCTTTCATGTCTGCTTACGACCTACCCGGAAAGGGCGATCGCAGTTTATCTGCCTACGAACAAGCCCTCAAACGAGTAGCAGATGATTCGTTGCTGCGTTTGGCCCGGTGGCAAACGCGCTATTGGAGTGCGCCGATGCGACAACTGCGGCGAGAATTGGGTTTAGGACCGGGTTTAGATCCGGTATTTGAAGGACAGCATTCACCAGATTTAGTCTTGGCTTTATTTTCCCAAATCCTCGCCGATCGCCAGCCAGATTGGCCGCCACAAACCCAAATTACCGGCTTTCCCTTTTACGATCGCCGCGCTTCTTTCGAGTCCCATTTATCCCCGGAACTGCTGGAATTTTTAGCCGCCGGAGAACCGCCAATTGTGTTTACTTTAGGCTCGTTATTTGTCTGGACTCCGGGCAATTTTTATCTGGAAGGGGCGAAAGCGGCGGCACAATTAGGCTATCGGTCGGTATTGTTGATGGGACAGGCGGCACATACCCTTTCGCGCCACGAACTTCCCGAAGGTGCGATCGCGGTGGATTATGCACCCCATTCGGAAATTTTTCCTCGGGCGGCGGCGATCGCCCATCACGGAGGTGTGGGAACCACGGGACAAGCATTGCGATCGGGCAAACCGATGTTAGTAGTGCCCTTCGCCCACGATCAACCGGATAATGCGGCCCGTGTGGTGCGGTTGGGGGTGGGTCGCACTCTGGCACTTTCCGAATCCAGCGCCCAGCAAATGGCCAGTGAGTTGAAGGAATTGTTATTCAATCCGAGTTATGCGGCAAAAGCGGCAGAAATTGGCCAGGTGATGCAGGGGGAAAATGGTGTGGGCAATGCAGCAGATGCGATCGTGTCCTATCTCAACCAAATCCGCGAGCAAAAGGGGGATGAGTAATCAAAAGGGGGGGGATTGACATCGCGCTTTTGCAGGATTGCGGACCCTTGAGTTAGGCTAATTCTGTTCCCAGCTATTCCTCATCTTAGCCCCCCATTGGCGTTTCCTGCCCAGTTTTTTAGCCGCTTTTTCTCCAACTTGATTTCTCGGAACTAGAGGGGTCAAACATTGCGATAAATCACATAGTCGATCAGTTCCTTGAGAAAGCGCCGGTCTTGAACGGCGGACAATCCTTCTTCCCCGGGGCGGAGGGGAGTTTCCGATTGGAGAAAATCCATCGAATCGAGGATTTCTATGGATTGATTGGCTAAATTGCGGGCGATATTCCAACCATGTTCGATACTGCCGCAATCCTGCATTTGCTGGTAAATAAAGGCGACTTGTTCTGGGGTTTTTTGTTCTCGGGGTAAGGCGAGAATGTCTAAGATTTGCTGAGAATATTTGGGCGGACTGTGGGCGATCGCGTGATTCAGCATCAAGGTGCGTTTGCCTTCATAGATATCGCCGCCAATTTCTTTACCATAGAGTTTCAAGTCTCCTTGAAGATTTAACAGATCGTCTTGAATTTGAAAGGCGACGCCTAACACCATGCCAAATCGGCTCAACATCGCCAACGGTTGCACCAGTTCGCTAGCTTTAACCCTGGGGTTGCCCACGATCGCGCCAATGCGACAGGGGGTCATAAAAGAATACCAGCAGGTTTTTTTGACGCACATTTTGAAATAATCGCGATCGCGCAGATTAGAACTATTGCTTGCCACCCAATCCAGTTCCATCGCTTGTCCTTCTACGGATTGTTGCGCCATCAATTCAATCTCTTGCAGGACATTCAGGGTTTTCGTAACCCCCAGTAAAGATAGATTTTCCAGCAACAATCCCACCGCCAATACATTGGTGGCATCTCCCACATTAATTGCCCGAGGAATGCCAATCATTTGGTGTAAGGTGTCTTTTCCCCGTCTTGCTTCCGAACCATCTTCGATGTCATCGTGAATTAAAAATGCATTATGATAGAGTTCTAAAGCCGCTGCGGTGGTGACGGCAGATTGTCCCATGCCTCCGATGGCTCGCGCCACGCTAATGCACATGGTCGGACGCAGCATTTTGCCGGTCCGAAAGGGATAATCTAACAGCATGTCGTAAAGCGGATCGTAGGCTCCTTCACTGTTGCGTTTTTTGTCAATAAATTCTTTAATTTTTACACCTACTGCCACCCGCGAGCTGTGCAATGCTTCGTTAATAATTGTTTTATCGAATTCGGTTTTTTGTTTCGGCGGTAACGTCTGTAGGGGGATGGTTTCTCCCGAGGGCAATTCTATCGTATCGCTCGCGATTGGTTTTGCACGAGCCGATGCAGGGGAAAGGGTAGAAACGGAAGGGCTAGAATCCGGGGCTTTCCCGTTGGTCGCTCGGACGAGTTCTCGCGGTTGAGTTATCGGTTCTTGGAGCTGATGTTGGGAATTTTCAGTGGGGGTGAAACTCCCTTGACCATTTCCATTGTGGTGGCGATCGCAAATTGGCTCGGGTTTGTTATCGAATGGCTGTGGACAATAGGTTCTGTTTGTCCCTTTTGCAGTCGGTTTCTCGTTGGAGAGAGTGGCTAACCAACCATAAAAGGTTAAAACGACAACAAGAAACAAGAATAGTTCATTCATCGACTAAAAATGGACGAGGGTGCGCTTTGCTGTTACCGTTAATTTCGCGTGCTTATTTTCTCGGACTGACAACCACTGTCGCCATTGTGTCGTCCTGTTGCTGGGAGCGATAACCATCTCCCTCCTGTGGGGTCTACTCTGGCTGAGTCTACCATCAATGCAAATCAATTCTTTCCGCTGTTATCGTCGATTCTACAGCTTTGAACTCTGCAAGTCTTTAATCGTAACATATAATTCCCTACTTGAGAATATTAACAAAAGTAGCTTGCATTGATTTTTTATATTAGTGGAAATTATCATCACCGGGAATTGACGGGGGAGCCTCAGGTTTAAGACAATAGGATATCTTCTTGTAATGGCGAGCATGGAAAGATGGTGAATGAGCCGAACGAACGGGGAACGCAGTTGGCAAGATGGATACTGGAATTGGTAGAAATACTGAGAATCCGAGGCGGATCGACCTGGGCAACATTGGTGGACACAGTGTCGGGAAAAACTGCGGCGATCGCGGTAGATGATACCGAGTTGTGGTTGCGTGCCGAGGGGGGCGAGGAACTGCAAGTGGAGGCGAGTGCCAGAACTGACAGCGCTCCCCTCAACTTTAGCACCGATGGGGATACCCTCAAAGATATCATTGCGGCGCGAATCTCCCTGGATGCAGCCGTGAGTGCAGGGGATCTCGACGTGCGGGGGGAGTTGGAAGATGTGCTCAAAATCCACGCCGTGGCGGTGGAGATTTTAGCCGATAGTGCCATCGACCCGCAATTGCAGTCTCTGTGGGCAGAATTCGAGCTTGAATGGCCCTTGCGGACGCCGAGTGCTTGTCGCCCCCTGGAATCGCAGAAACCGGATTACGGGTTTTTAATCGCTCGCGTGCCAGAAGATGTGTTGCTCACCGACCTCGACCGCTATGCTTCGGGGGATGCTTAGCACAATGCCTGCAATCTTTGGCTGAGAAGGGCGATCGCCCTGGCTGGCATGGCATTTTTAATAACCGTGCAATTGCTTTTATATACGAATTTGCCCGCAGGTATAGGTTGCGCCCTTGACAAGAATTGCATTGCCAGAATAAAAAATCTATACGATATCCGCAAATCTACCCACTAGAGTGTGGGGGTGGTCCTCCATCGAGGGCGATCGCTCTAATGGCAGGCATTCCAGGGATGGGTATGACAGCCATAATTCGGCTAAAAAGTAGGGAATGAGACGGTGGGATTGTCAGTGCAGGGAAATGGGGTCTCTCACGGGAGCGCGATCGCCCCCTCCCGGCCCAAGGGCGCTGCAAACTTCAAAAAAATTTACAAACTTTTGTTCCACATGCTGTTTAAAATAGAGCTGAGTTTACCCAGCTAGTTCCCAACTCGCACGATCTGAAACTGTGCCCCCTGCGAGGCACCAGACTAAGGCACCGTCATCCAGAATGTCGGTGCGTATGACAGAGGAATACTAATCACCGGATTTAATGCAGAGGGCTTACCTTCCCCGCCTGGAACTGACGGAATTATCGGCAGCTAGGCTAAGTATCTACTATCGTGAATGAATTGACAGCCCATGAATAAAACCGATCTGACCATTAAAATTAATGGCTTTATCCTGGATCTCAAGTGGGGCAACACAGCACCCGGAGCGGACATTATTGCTACCGATTTGGACAGTGGCGATCGCAACCAACGCTGGAAAATTACCGACTCGGGACTTATCGTCAACCAGAAAAATGGCTTCGCTCTCGACTTAGAAAGCAGCACCCAACCGAACACCTATAAAATTATTGCCAATCCCGTGCGCGGAACCGATGGAGATGCGAATCAACAATGGAACGTGACACCAGAGGGATTGCTAATTAATAAAGCCACTGGCTTAGCGCTGACCATCGATGGGCGCGATCGAGTGACCTTTGGCAGTTTGGTGATTAATTCCTATGCGGTAATTGCCACCACGGTGGATCCGGCCAATTCCCAAAATCAAACCTGGCAATTGTTCCAGAATGGACAGGAAATTAAACCGCCCGCGCCAAAACCAAAATTGCCGGCAGTGCAAACTATTACCAGTTCCGACAAACGCCCGAAGAGTGCATTTGGCTGTGCGGTGGCGATCGAGGGAAATGAGGCGATCGTCGGTGCCGGTCGAGAGGATTCTCGGGGCAACGATACGGGCGCTGCCTATATTTTGCAATTGGAAAACGGCAAGTGGCAGGAAAAGCAAAAGCTAATGCCGTCGGATCTAGAACCGGACGATCGCTTTGGCAGTTCGGTGGCGTTATCTGGGAATTGGGCGATCGTCGGTTGTCCGGGTAAAAAGCGCCAGGGTATGCCGTTTTCTGGGGCTGCGTATATTTACCAATTCCAGAACGGACAGTGGCAGCAAAAAACGCAAGTTCAAGCCTCGAATCTGCAAAATGGCGACTCGTTTGGCTGCTCGGTTGCCATTGAAGGAAAGGTGGTTCTGGTGGGAGCTTTTGGCAATGCCGCACCGCGATCGCGACGGGAATCCGGTTGGGGTGCCGGCGCTGCCTACTGTTATCAATTGGAAAACGGGCAGTGGCAATACAAACAAAAGCTGCAACCCGCAGATTTGACCCAGCGCAATCAATTCGGTTACTCCCTCAAAATTTGCGAAGACCTGGCGATCGTCGGTGCCTGCCAGCAATCTAATTATGGCAGAAATGAAGCCGCCTATATTTTCCAATTCCAAAGCGGACAGTGGAAGCAAAAACAAAAGCTCACCCCCCCGCAACCCACCAACGGCAACTTTGGCATTTCGTCCACCCTTTCTAAAGATATCGCCGTGGTAGGTAACGCGATTTATGGTCGCAATGAGGTTTGCATTTACCAATTCCAAAACGGGCAATGGCAATACAAACAAACCCTCTCGGAAGCAGCGGACAGACGCTATGGCTACGGTGCGGCAGTTGCCTTAAATGGCACCACGATTTTTGTCGGCTCTAACGATGCTCCCTCCGCCAACAACCAATCCGTGGGCGCAGTTTATCGTTACGAAGAACAAAACGGCCAATGGCAGCAAGCCCATAAATTTCAACCCAGCGACTTAGCCAGCAACGCCGCGTTTGGAGCGAGCATTGCCCTTAGCGATAAAATCTTGCTGGTGGGTGCCTCTGGGGCTGACAATGCCACCGGGACGGTCTATAGTTTCGCTCGATAAAAATGCAGGAACTGACAGTAGCGATCGAGTTTACACCGCCACTGGCAAATCTCATTTTATTCATTCAATTGTTTTACTCTAGCAGTTGTAAGCCAAAAGTCTTTTTCTCTTTACCAACATGGACTGGGAAGGCTTTGGCGGATCTACTGTATTGCCCCTGTAAATCGGGAGAATTAAACAATTATAAAAAAATCTAAAATTTAGGGTAAAACTCAAACAAAAGATTGCTAGAATAATCGATAAATCTCATCTCATCAACTAGGAGAAGCAACATGGCACTGACTATTCCAGATCCGCAACATCGCTGGACTTTTGACGAACAAAAAGGGTCGGTCGCCACCGATTCGGCGGGTAAAGCCAACGGCACCCTGTCCGCAAAGGCAACGTACAAAACGGGCGGTCCTTTCGACAGTGGTGGGATAGTTCATATCGATGGTTCTAATGATTCCTTTGTGAATTTTGGCACCAGTGTGGGTCAGTTTGGAACCAAAGACTTTACCGTAATGCTCTGGTTCCGTACCTCGGAAAAATATCGCTACTTCGACCTAGTGGGGAATCGTACTGCCGGTTCTCACGGAAATTTCTTTTGCCTGCGGATGACCGGGAAACATGAATCTTGGCCTGAAGGTCGGGTCACGGTGGAACTGGATGAAAATCAACAGGGTCGCAATTATATTGCCGTCAATAGTCAAGCCACCGGTTTAAATGATGGAAAATGGCATCATGTTGCAGCAGTCCGACAAGGCACTTCGGTGAAACTCTATATTGATGGGGTTCTCTCTGGGGAAAAACAGGGTGGCGGCGTTACCAACATTGCTAATGGAAACCCCTTCAAATTGGGGCGATCGCTGCAGCCAAACGTAGAACAGAAGTTTGCTCCCACTACAGATTACGACGACCTTCGCCTGTACGACGTGGCCCTAACTGGCGAGCAAATTAGTGCAGCAATGGCTAACCCAGACCAATCTCAATCCTTAACAGGTGAATTCCAAGTTGCAACCAACTCGGATACCGGATTTCAATTCACCAATACTACCAACGCCGAAGTCACCTATACCTTTACGCCATCCGGGAAATGGATGCCCGCCAAAGCCGAAATGGGAATTCCGGAATGCGGCCCAGAAGGAATCAAACAGTTTCCAGACCAATACCAAAAAATGCTAAAATATCCCAAC
>NZ_JAYFEQ010000343.1:0-221 GCF_055795085.1 Phormidium sp. CCY1219
TTTCCAGACTCTTTCCACCCTTCAGGTTTTTCACCGAATGTAGGTAGCTCGTCAAAGTCAAGAAAACTTGCTTTACTAGGTGCGAATCGTTCCCGCCAAAGTTGAAGTTGAAATACTGGAAACGTAAGCGGGGCAAGGAATCTGAGGCTTAAAGCCAAGGAACCTTGACAACTGTCATCTGGTTGCTAAGGAGGAGGAAAACGGTAACAACCGCTACCAAA
>NZ_JAYFEQ010000344.1:0-441 GCF_055795085.1 Phormidium sp. CCY1219
CTGCCGAATAGTCCCAACCGCGCTTGCACCTCCGAAGTAAAAAATTCGTTACCTCACCCATATGAGAACTGCTATATCTGTTTTTAGACAAGCAAATTTTCAAGGACACCAATGCTTGTCAAGGGGAGTCATTAGTTAATACATCTCTACACCAAAAATCCCCAACCATAAAGTTGTCCTCTCTATTGACAAAAAGAAAATCGAGGTTTCCTGGGAAATCAAATTTTGTATAGCATTTTATAGGAATTGGGCTAAGTTTTAAATGGCTCTGATTTTGTTGCTTATACTAGATATTCATAGAAGAGTTAGAGTGGCATTCTGTGGTCAAAAAGTCCTCACATTTGGGTTGCAAATAATCAAAATACTAAAGTGCGATTCGTTCCCGCAAAAGTGGAGGGTAAATGCCCGAAACGTAAGCGGGGCAAGGAACACAGCCCCAAA
>NZ_JAYFEQ010000345.1:0-3233 GCF_055795085.1 Phormidium sp. CCY1219
GGGGGAGAACTCCTCCCTACGCATAAATGACGAGGGTTTCCGTTCTCCCCCTTACCAACCCTAATTTCTGATGATGGGGGAATTTTTTTCAGGCGGGGGTTGACAAATGATGCGATTTGTGATAATAAACGCTCGGTGTGCAACGGGAAATGAATCTTGCCGCAGTGGGGAAAGAAAGGCAACGGTTCGGTTCGCGTTCCTGGAGGAAGTGCTTGGTTTTGGTCGCTTTGCACCTAACAGTAGGGGGGAGTAGGAAAAAAGAGGCGATCGCTGGCGGCAAGGTAGTGGCACAATAGTGTAGTAGTGGTGCAACTCGCTTTCATGCTTCCCCTAGCAGGAAGCAATCCGAAGATTTAGGCTTCGATAGCGCAATCGATCTAGCAATCTTGCCCTCCGAACCAAGCGGGTTGAAGAGGGGTCAACTGCGACGATTTTGCTAAACTACAAAAGCGAGGTAGGCAACTAGCGTAATAGGGAGGGCCCGTGATCCATATCGAGCAAAAAACCCACACGACCCAAGATGGAACCACCGTCATTGTTTTGGCACCAACGGGTCGCCTAGACATTACCACGGCATGGCAATTTCGCCTCAAATTGCAGGAGTGCATCTCTAAACTGAGTCGTCATATTGTGGTGAACTTGGGTCAAGTTAACTTTATTGACAGTTCTGGCCTCACGTCGCTAGTGGCAGGGATGCGCGATGCGGATAAAGTTAAAGGCAGTTTCCGCATTTGTAACGTTCATCCGGAAGCCAAATTGGTTTTTGAAGTCACTATGATGGATTCCGTTTTTGAAATCTTTGAGACGGAAGAAGAGGCTTTAGAAGGAGTGCCCCGCATTCCCAGCGCCTAAGTGGAATTTCGTCCAGGAATTGGCTAGGGTGGCCGCGGCCACAAAAACTGGAACTCCCCAACCGTTAAACTCCAGCCAGTTCGCCAGCAAAATCCTGACGCTTGGTGAAGCGGAATGGCCCTAGCACTGCGCCCCACAGCGCTTTTCCCGTGTTTGGGTCAATCCCTTTGTCATAGCTGAGAAATTCGGTGGGTGATGCCTCGAACCCGAGGTAAACTTGGCGAGTTTCCCCTTGATAGGTAAAGCAGCAGCGTGCCTGTGGGGGTAAGGATGCCAAAAAGCGAAAAGCCCCGTTACCGAGGGGTTGCTTGCTGACGGTGAGGGTACACCCAGGCAACCGTTCTATTTGCGCCTGGGTTAGCTGCCCGAGTCTCTCCGGTTGGCGACCGGCTCCCCGGAATTGGGCCGGATCTTTTAACATGTAATATTGGACTTCAAACTGGCAGCGATCGCCTGGGGTTTGCGGCTGCTCTCGGATTTGCATAATCCGAGGTCTGTAGGGCTGGTCTAGTTGGACGATGTTGGCTTGTTCGGCAAAGAAGGTAAGGCTGGGTTCGGAAAACAGGGGCGATCGAACGGGTCGCTGCCATAAGCGCAGGTGAACGTACCACGCGGGGTTTGCGATCGCTTGCTCTCGATTCTCAAATTCTCCCGCCAGGTAGCGCCCCAGGGTCAATAATTCTGGTGTCAGGGTCATCAGTTATTCCAAACTCTTTCCAATTGCATATTCACGGCTAAGATGGCCGCAGTCAGTGGCTTCGATCCTGCATTTTAAACGTTTCAATCCCAGACGGCGAGTGCGATCCCCACCCTGAGTATTGGCAAACGTCGGTCTTCGGGAGAGAATAGAAAAAAGTTCTATTTATTATCACGCTCTAAAACCGGGTAGTTCTACCGTTTTCCGAGGGAGAAGACTGGGCTACTCGGACAGTCCGAACCGATGAGTTTGGTTCGGCGCGAAGATTATCAGCTTGCGCTGAGTCGGTTTCCCAGTTCCAAGCAAAAACTGGGTTCCCTCACGGGGACTGAGGTCCCCAATTATTTTTCTTGCCCGCTCTTTCACGAGGCGGGATTTCCAGATGCCCAGAGGTTTTAGGTGAATAACGTCCGCACCGTATCAGATACCAAGCGAGCTTTTTACTCGATTCACACCCGTCCCATTAACTCCATTTACCGACGGGTGGTGGAAGAGTTAATGGTGGAAATGCATTTGCTTTCGGTGAATGTGGATTTTCAGTACAACCCTATCTATGGCTTGGGGGTTGTCACCTCATTTGACCGATTTATGCAAGGCTATCGACCCGACCGGGATAAAGAGTCGATTTTTCAAGCGCTTTGTCAGTCTTTGGAAGCTGACGCGCAACAGTATCGCCAAGATGCCGAATGGTTGCAGAATATGGCTGCCAATCATTCTGGAGAAGAAATGGTGGAGCTGTTGAGCCTGTCTGCAAATCCGGATATGGAGAGCGACTTCCAAGGAATCTTGCACGCGATCGCAAATAATCCGAAATTTAAGTACAGCCGTTTGTTTGCTGTGGGTCTGTTTACTTTACTCGAAAAGGCGGATCCCGAGCGGGTGACGAACGACCAAAAGCGTCAGGAAGCGTTGCACAAAATGACAAAGGCGCTCAATCTGCCGGCAGAGAAAATCCAAAAAGACCTGGAACTCTACCGCAGCAACTTGGAAAAAATCACCCAAGCGCGATTGGTAATGGAAGACATTCTGGCTGCCGATCGCAAAAAACGCGAAGAGCGAGAGCAACAAAAAGGTGCCGTCACCACGCCGCCTAGTTCCCCGGAGTAAGCGCCTTACCCACGCGCGACGCCTACCTGTGGTTAAGTTGGGCTACATCGCCCATGAACCGCACCCCAACTCATTGCCGCAATTCGATCGCCTCCCCTTGGGTGGGCGATCGCTTTTGCTGGCCATTTCTCCACAGGTTCCGCGATCGCTTTTCTTGCAGGCATTTAAACCTTTAAATTGCATTCCCTTGTCCCCTGCACATTGCCCGATTTTTTGCTTAGGGTGAAAACCGGGGAAATAGAAATTGCGGGGCGAAAATTCCCTTTTTTTTTCAGCCGTGATATAATAGAAAGCGAAGCTGAAATTATAGGTGCAAGCAGCGCCATTAAGCAATTTATGCAATGCATAAAAGCCATGCCTGCCGCTACGACTCCATTATAGCCAATATCCCCTTTTTTGTCAACCCCGACTCAGAAAAAGCCGGCGCAAAGCCCTTGCCGGATGACAGGGGTTTAGCGGTTTTCTGTTTTTATCTACGACTAGTACGAACATGAGTTGGCTATCTCCTGTTTCCAGGGTAAAGTTTGCCTCGAAGTTGTTAGGTGGTCGGTACTTTATTCAACACACTGGCTTAACC
>NZ_JAYFEQ010000346.1:0-16000 GCF_055795085.1 Phormidium sp. CCY1219
ATTATTTTTCACAGTTATTTAGGAGGAGGCGGAGCCTCGGGTGGGGCGTTCCCAGGCGGAGCCAGGGAACGAGTTAAAACCGAGTTAAAATAATAGCAAATAATGAGTCCGCGTCGGCGTACTTTGCTTGCATAGGAGTGATTTCAATTGCCCGCCTAAATCTGCAGAGGTGGGATTTGAATTGGCTGTTTTTTACAGAAAAATCGGACATTATAGAAGAGTCAAACCAGTTTAGCGATCGCCTCGATAAACTGTCGTTCGTTGTAAGGTTTAGTGAAATACTGAGACGCGCCGAGTTCCATTGCGGTTTGGCGGTGTTTTGCGCCACTGCGGGAGGTAAGAACTGCCACGGGAATATGACAAAAGTGCGGGTGTTCTTTAATAGTTTTGAGCAATTCAAATCCATCCATGCGGGGCATTTCGATATCGGCGACAATCAGCGAACAATTGAGACCCTCGTGCAACTGTTCCATTGCATCTTGACCGTCTTTTGCTTGGGCCACGCGATAGCGCGCCCGAGAGAGGGTAAGAGAGAGCATTTGACGAATAGTATAGGAGTCATCCACCACCAAAATCAGGGGTTGAGAGGGTGGGGGAGGGAGGAGACGAACGTTACTGGAGCGATCGCCCATTGCGGGAGTTCCGGGTTGAATTTCCGCCTTCATGGGAAGCAAATTAGAGCCTTCTGGATGCAATTCCCCCACGATATCATCCACATCGAGAATGCTGACCACTTCGCCATTGCCCAGAATGGTGCAACCGAGAACGGTGTGAGGTTTAGAGAGGGGTTGGGGTAAAGGTTTGACCACAATTTCCTGTTGACCCACCAGACGTTCCACGGCGATCGCCACAATCCCATCGCTGGAACTGAGGACCAACACCGGGATATAATCCTGTCCCACCGGCACCGGCGAGGGATTATCCGGAGGGTCTTGGGTGTAATGGAGCAAATTTTGCAACGGAACCAAGCGGATATATTCCTCGCGCCAGCGCAACATGGGGCGATCGAGCGCCATGTGGATGTGCGAGGGTTGCACGTGAACGATTTCTTCCACCGCATCCAGGGGAACCGCCAGGGTATGATGAGCGATTCTCACCAATAAAGCATCGGAGATCGACAGCATCAGGGGCAATTTGATAATAAAACTGGTGCCTTTACCCAGGCGCGAGTCTACCTTCACCGTACCGCGCACTTGTTGCAAATTATTTCGCACCACATCCAGGCCCACACCGCGCCCGGAGAGGTCCGTCACTTGGCCGGCGGTACTGAAACCGGGCCAGAACAAGAATTCATAGAGTTCGTTCAGGGAGAGTTCCGCTGCTTGTTCCTCAGAAACCCATCCCAATTCTACCACCCGCGATCGCACCCGATCCGGGTCGATACCCTTCCCATCGTCGCTGACGGTAATAATCGTCTGACCCCCTTGGTGACGCGCTTCGATTTCGATTTGACCGCTGAGGGGTTTGCCCGCTTGCTGGCGTTCTTCCGGGGTTTCTATGCCGTGATCGAAGGCATTTCGCACCAGATGCACCAAGGGGTCGCGCAATGCATGTAACAAACTCTCATCGATTTTCGTTTCTCGGCCCAGCAGCAAGAGATTCACCTCTTTGTTGTGAGTGCGAGACAGTTCGCGGATGGCGCGCGGGAGGCGATCGACGGCGCGACTGAAACTGACCACGCGCAACTGCATGACGCGCGATCGCAGGCGTTCGCAGATGCGGCGCAGGCGATCGGTGCTGCGTTCCAAATTGAGGGCCACATCGTCGATTTGGGTACCCGATCGCGCGATCGCCTGGGTGGTTTCGATAGTTTCTTGGGCGGTGGAGTGAAATTCCCCATAGGTATCCAATTCCAAACTATCGAAAAGCGACTGATGTGCCGCAGACCCGATATTCTCACTTGTGCCGCTAGAAGGGGTCAAGGGTTGAGCCGATTCTCCCGCCAAGCGATCGTATTCTTCGCGCAATTGAACGCCGAATTGATTTAAGTCGCGGATGTGACGGCGCAGGCGCTTGACTTCCGATCGCAGTTGAGTTTCTTGCAGTTCCAAGTGAGTGCGGTTAATCACCAATTCGCCCACCAGGTTCACCAACTCCGTGAGACTGTCCAACTCCACCCGAATCGTGGGACGCACCACCACCGAGGGGTCTTGTGCTGGCGGAGTTGGCGCGGGCGGATTTGGCGCTAGGGGTTGCGGTTCGGGTGGTGGAGGTGAAGGTTCGGCGGCGGGAGTCGGCGGTGGAGTTTGTGCGCCGGGTAACTCGAACGGTTCGATCGCGATCGGTTGTTCGTGCAAGACTTGTTCCCGGGCGGATTGCAAATTTTGGGCGATCGCCCATCCCAGTTGTTGTAGCTCTTCCGGGGATAACTGCGGCGCATCCACAATGGCGCGCAAGCGATCGGCAATTTCGCCAAATTCCGGTAATTGCAACATTCCCGCCAACCCAGAAAGCTGGTAGTAGGTTTCGTTCAGTACCCCGAGGGTTTGTGACTGGTTTTCCCGGGTCAGTTGCGAGAGTTCCGTTTCCAAGCGGTCGAGAATTGGCGGCAATTCTTGCTCGAAAATGCTTTGAATTGCCGTAGTGCTGGCGGGATTTTTTTGTACCCATTGCGCCGATTCGTCTCGGGTGCCGTATTCTGCTTCTAACTGAGCTTTAATTTGCGCGATTTCCTTCGCATCTTCCTGCAATTGTTCCGAGTCTGGCGTACCGCTTTGTGTTACTGTAGCGGTGGATTTTTCGGTCATGCTTTTTAGGCGATCGACCCCCGATAGCAGGGCGCTCACCGTGGCGGATTTTAACTCGGATAAGTCAGCGCGATCGCGCAGAATAGCAAACCCATCTTCTAAAGCGTGAGCGGCGTGGGAAAGGTCTTCAAACCCAAACATCAACGCCGACCCTTTAATCGAGTGCGCCGCGCGAAACATTTCTTTCACTAATTGTTGTCGAGCTTCAGCAGACTCCGCATTTTCCATTGCTAACAAATGGTTTTCTAGCAATTGGAGAAACTCTTGCGTTTCGGCAATAAAAGCCCCGAGCAGCTCGTTTAAGTCGTCGGAGTTTATCAGTGTCATGGTTGGTTCTCGGTAAAAAAAGCGGGATAGAATGGAGAATTGAGCGTCGAGTAAATTATATCAAATCCGGATTGGTGCAACAGAGTTTTTTTGATAGGGATTAGTATTTCACCCCTTTTACCCTGCCCTGATGTGGTGTAGATACACCCTTTTCGGCTGCGGATTTTTCTGTAGCTTCCTCGATTCATTCTTCATGCAACCTGGCTCAATTCTCCAGTTAGTTTAGGCGCGGAAATTAGAAACCGACGCTTGGAGTTGATTGACTGCGATCGCCAAATCATCGAGAGAGCTGCGAACCTGCACGGATTTTTCCGCCGTGGTGGTAGAAATCGAGTTAACTTGTTGCATTACCGCAGAAATTTCCGAAGCACTGGTGGTTTGTTTGTTCGCCGCGCGAGTAATATTTTGCACCAAATCGTTCATTTGACGACTGACCTCGATAATCGCAATCAAATGAGTTTTCGCCTCAGCGGCGAGTTTCGTATCCGCGACGACTTCTTGCGTTCCCGCTTCCATTGCGGCACTGACGCGACCGATTTCGCTGCGTAAAAGTTCCACAATTTCCGAGATTTCTTCTGTTGCGGATGCCGAGCGATCGGCCAGTTTGCGGATTTCTTCCGCCACCACAGCAAATCCCAATCCTTGTTCGCCGGCTCTTGCGGCTTCAATTGTAGCATTAAGCGCCAGCAAATTGGTTTGGGCGGCAATTTGCGAAATCGAGGTGACAATTTTGCCGATTTGTTGCGAACTTTCTCCCAACCGTTTCATCATTTTTCCGGTTTGAGAAATGGTTTGGCGCAGTTCGTTAATGCCCTGCACCGCGCGGTCTACAGATTCCCCGCCAATTTCTGCCGTTTGCGCTGCTTGTTGGGCGACTTTTTCCGCCCGCATTGCCACATCGCACACTTCTTGAATGGAATGGGTTATGCCTTCGATTTGGCGCAACGAATCTTCGATTTGTTCGGCTTGATTGCCCGCCATATTCGAGAGTTCTTCGGTATTGGATATCGATTCGCCGGTAGCCGTTCGCACCTGAGTGGCCAACTCTTGAATGCCCGTCACCACTTTCCGCAGGGAAGAAATGAGGAAATTAAACGAATCCGCCACCGCACCGAGAACGTTATTGGTAACTTCGGCGCGCACGGTTAAATCCCCTTTGGCCGCTCCTTTAATTTCTCCTAGTAATTTAAGCACATGTTGGGTAAGCGAATCCGCCTCGGCTTTGCGGTCTTGCGCCAATTTTTCCAAATCTTGTTCCACTTCTTTGCGTTCGGTTAGGTCAAAGCGGATGCTAATGTATTTAATGATTTGACCTTCTGGATTGAATATCGGGGCGATGGTGGTATCTACCCAGTAAAATGAGCCATTTTTGCGTTGGTTTTTGATTTCGCCTTGCCAAATATCCCCAGCAGAAATCGTCGCCCACAAATCCTGGAAAAAGATTTTCGGGTGATGGCCAGAGTTGATAAGACGGTGATTTTTTCCGAGTAATTCCTCGCGGGTGTAACCGGAAATTTGGCAGAAATTATCGTTGACAAAGGTAATCGTGCCTTTCGGGTCGGTTTCGCTGACGATCGCCGCTTCGTCAAGCACATTTTGCCGGGTTTTCAGTTCTTGCAAAAGGCGCTCTTGTTCGGCGGCGAGTTCGCGCAAGCGGCTTTCGGTTTCCTTGCTTTGGGTGATATCGTGAGCCACCGCATAAAGTGCTTGCTGCTCCAGGGAAGGGCGCACACTCCAGGCTAACCATTTGTAAGACCCATCTTTGCACCGATAGCGATTTTCAAAATAGATGGTTTCTTCGCCTTGGGCGAGTTTTTCCGCTTCCGCAATGGTGGCGGCGCGATCGTCGGGATGAACGTATTCGACAAAGGGGGTGCCGATCAGTTCCGCCTCGGTGTAGCCGAGGGTTTTGGTCCAAGCGGGGTTGATGCGCTTGAAATGGCCATCAAACCCGGCGATACAAAGCAGGTCCAGGGAGATGGTGAAGAAGCGATCGCGCTCGATTTGGGCCAGCTTGCGATCGGTGATATCGCTATGTATCCCCAACCACTCGCGAATGCTACCATCCGGTTCGAGGATGGGTACGGCGCGAACCAGCATGTGTCGATACTCCCCATCGTGGCGACGCAAGCGATGTTCTACTTCATACAAAATGCGGTTTTCTAGGGCATGTGCCCAGACTTGTGCCGTATGGGGGCGATCGTCCGGGTGAACCGCATCCAGCCATCCCCATCCCTTCAGTTCGTCGAAACTTTGGCCGGTAAACTCGCTCCACGCCGGTTGTTCGGTCACGAATTCACCTTCCGCTTTGGTATCCCAGATAATTTGCGAGGTGGCTTCGATTAGGGAACGGAACCGCTCTTCCGATTGTCGCAACAGCATTTCCGTGTGCTTGCGATCGGTGATGTCGATTCCCATTTCTACCACGAGGGTTTCGCCATTCAGGGTGGTAAACGGATAGTCGTAAACTTGGTATGTGCGTCCCTTCTTCGGTTGCTTCCATTCCCAGGTTTGCGGCTGTTTTGTTTCAAACACGCGAAATGTGGGACAATCGGGACAAGGAGTGAGTCGATTGGCAACCACTTCATAACAGGGCCGCGAGTCTGTCTCCCCGAAGAGTTCGTGGAAAGTGCGATTGGCTAGGGCGATGGAATAATCCGGTTTTTGCAGATACAGGAACGCCGGAATGCCATCAATGACGGCTCGCAAGCGCTGACGTTCCAATTCTAGGGCTTGTTCGGCGCGCTTGCGATCGCTGATGTCGCGCGCTAAACCCAGGATTTGCATGCCGCGATCGCTTTGAAAGCCACTTAACTGTAGTTCCACGGGAAAGCTACTCCCATCGGCTCTTTGATGGATGCTCTCGATCGCCAATCGCTCCCCTTGCTTCAGCTTGTGCCACAGTTGCGCGTGATTCTCGGAAATTACCGTGGGATCGACCTGGGCGATGTTTAACCGTAACAACTGCTCCCGGGTATATCCCAAACTGTCGCACGCCTGCTGGTTGACGGCGATCAAATTTCCCTCCATGTCGGAGAGGAAAAAGGCATCGGCGGCAGATTCTACCAAATTTCGGAACAATTCCTCACGCTGGACGATCTCCCTTTCCGCTTCCACGCGATCGCTGATGTCGCGAATGATGGTAGATAAATACTCGATTTCCCCCTCGTCGGATTTTTGCCCGATTATCACTTGGGAAGTGGGAATGCGTCGCCCATTTCGGTGCTGCAACATCGTTTCGCCACTCCACACCCCCTGAGCCATTGCTTTATCGATTCCCTCTTGCAACTGCTCTCGGCATTTTTCCTCCTCGGGCACTACATCAAATGGCGTCAAGGAAGAAATATCTTCCTCTAGGGATAAACCCACCATCTTGCGTCCCGCTGGATTAATATACACCGCATTTCCCTGGCGATCGCATATCCCGACAAAATCAATGGTATTCTCTAAAATACTCGCAAGCTGTTTCAGCCTCACTTCCGCTTCTTGGCGCTGTTTGATTTCCTGTTGTAAGGCTTCGTTCGCCCTCTCCAGTTTTGCCGCACTCGGAAGAGCCTCCACTTGAAAAAGTACCGGCAGCATCTCCAACACCGCCCACACGGAAATCCCCCCACACAAGAATTTCACAGTGCCCAAAATCCAGTAATTCGGTTGCCAAATCATCCAGAAATCGAGCAAGTACGTCACTCCCACCCCTCCGAGAAGTGCGGGAATAAACCAAAACACCGGGCTAGCTACGATATCGCACTGCTTGCGGATAAAATAAACTAGCATCCCGGCGATCGCCACACAAGCCAGCACTAGGGCAATGTCTGCGGAAACATTTAACCAAACTAACCCCGGCTTCCATTCATAACACTCGCCATAAGGCAATAAATCGCCCAGTAAGAGGTTTTGGATTGACTGAAGCATAAAACATCCTCATCATCGATAGCAACAGTTGTCATGGGTTGGGGGTCATTGGTCATTGGTCATTGGTGATTGGTACTCCTACAAAGGACAAATGACAAGTGACAAGTGACAAGTGACCAATGACAAACGACAAATGACAAATGACCAACCACTAAGAGCGGAAATTGGCCACGGATTCTTGCAACTGGTTGACCGCGATCGCCAATCCATCCAAGGAGCTTTGTACCTGGACGGATTTTTCTGCCGTATTGGTAGAAATGCCACTGACTTGCTGCATCAGTTGTGCGATCGCGTCAGCGCTGGCAGTTTGCTGGGTAGCGGCCCGGGTAATATCTTGCACCAGGTCGTTCATCTGACGGCTGACATCGATAATCGCCACTAAATGAGTCTTCGCCTGGGCGGCGAGTTTCGTCCCCGCCACCACCTCTTCGGTGCCCGCTTCCATCGCCTCGCTCACCCGTCCGATTTCGCTGCGGATTTGCTCCACAATTTCAGAGATTTCCTCCGTCGCCGATGCCGATCGATCCGCCAGTTTGCGGATTTCTTCCGCCACCACCGCAAACCCCAACCCTTGCTCTCCGGCGCGTGCCGCTTCAATCGTGGCATTGAGCGCCAGCAAGTTGGTTTGGGCGGCAATTTGCGAAATCGAGGTGACGATTTTGCCGATTTGTTGCGAACTTTCCCCCAACCGTTTCATCATTTTTGCAGTTTGGGAAATGGTTTGGCGCAATTCGTTAATCCCCTCCACCGCGCGGTCTACCGATTCCCCACCGGTTTCAGCCTTTTGCGCCGCTTGTTGCGCCACCTGTTCGGCTTGTTTCGCCACCTGGGACACCTTTTGAATCGAATTAGCCATCCCTTCGATTTGGCCCAAAGCTTCTTCGATTTGATGCGCCTGTTCTCGCGCTTGGGTGGCTAACTGTTGTGTATTGCTAATCGAATCCCCCGTCGCCGAGTTAACCTCCGTGGCGAGTTGCTGAATGCCTTTCACCACTTTTCGCAGGGAGGACACCAGGAAATTGAACGAGTCGGCTAAGGCACCCAGCACGTCGGTTCCCACTTCGGCGCGCACGGTTAAGTCTCCTTTTGCCGCCCCTTTGATTTCCCCGAGCAGTTTGTGGACTTGCTGGGTCAGGGTATCCGCTTCGGCTTTGCGCTGGGCGGACATTTCTTGCAAGTCCGCGATCGCCTGGGTTTTTTCCGCTTCGGCAGATTCGCGATCGCGAATTTCTTGCTGCAACTGACTGTTCGTCTGTTGCAATTCCCCGGTGCGCGCTTCCACTCGTTGTTCCAAATCCGCCGTAAGCTGTTCGAGGGCTTGTTGGGTGCGTCGCTGTTCGGTAATATCCCGCATCACTTTCGAGAACCCGCGCAATTGCCCTTTATTATCCCGCAACGCGGTAATAATCACATTCGCCCAGAATTTCTGACCATCTTTTCGCAATCTTTCCCCTTCCTTCTCAAACCGACCCTGGTTTTTGGCTTGTTCCAGTTCTCCCTGCGGTGTGCCCAGACGGCGGTCTTCCGGGGAATAAAATACCTCGAAATGCTGCCCGAGAATCTCTTCGGCGCGGTATCCTTTAATCCGCTGTGCCCCTGCATTCCAACTCACCACCCGCCCTTCGGGATCTAGGCGAATAATCGCATAGTCTTTCACTCCATCCACCAGGGCGCGAAATCCTTCTTCGCTCTCGCGCAGGGCATCGAGAGCCTGTTTGCGATCGGTAATGTCCAAACAAGACCCGATATAGCCGGCAAAGCTGCCTTCGGAATCGAACCGAGGCACCGCGCTCATCAAAATCCACCGATATTCTCCATCGGCGCGTTTGAGCCGCACTTCCAGTTGGAATTTTTGCCGCGCGTCGAATGCCTTTTCGTAGGTGTTTACCGCCCGCCCTCGGTCTTCGGGATGGAAGACTTCCGTCCAACCGTAGCCGAAATCTCGCTCGATCGCGCGCCCGGTAAATTCTACCCATCTTTGGTTGAAGTAATTCGCTTGTTTGTCCGCGCCGGTGACCCAAATCAATGCCGGCACCGTATCCGCCATCGTGCGAAATCGCTCTTCGCTTTCTTTAATTGCGGCTTCGGCTTGTTTGCGTTCGGTGATATCCAGGACAATGGCTAAAAATAGCGATCGCTCTTCCTGGCGCATGAATTGCAGGTGAACTTCTACCGGATAAAGACTGCCATCGCGCCGCCGGTGAACGGTTTCGATTCGCAGTTTTTCTTCCCGCCCTTCCACTAAGGGGGCGATCGCGTTTCTTAACGTGGGCATGTCCACCATTTCCGGATTGATGTCCATCGCTGTTTTGCCCAGCATTTGGTCTAGGGAATATCCCAGGTTTCTCAATGCCCCTTGGTTGACGTACTCGAAAGCCAGGGTTTCTTCGGAAAACAGATAGATTTCGTTGAGGCTGGACTCGACTATGTTGAGCAGTTGCATCCGCTCTCGTTCGGCGTTAATGCGTTCGGTGATGACTTCGCTGAACATGATAATTCCGCCCACTTCGCCGCCGCTGTCGTACCAGGGATGAATTTCCCATTTCACCCAGTCGGTGGTGCCGTCTCGGCGGGGAAAGGGATCGGCTTCGCAGCTTAGGGTTTCTCCGGCTAAGGCGCGGCGATGCAGTTGAATCCAGCGTTCGGGCACTTCGGGAAATAAATCGTAGTGCGATCGCCCCATAATCTCTTGTTGTTCTAACCGATAATCGCTCAGCCAGCGCCGCGATACCACTAAATAGCGCAGTTGGTTGTCGAATAAGGCGACGGCGGCGGGAGTGTATTCCACAAACAGGCGCAGTTGCTCTTCTTTTTCCTGCCGATCGCTGATGTCGCGCACTTGGGCTAAAATAAACGTCTCTTCCCCAACTGTGACCCCATTGAGAAAAATTTCGGCGTCAAAGATAGAACCGTCTCGCGGTCTTCTGGCTTTCCAGGTAAAGGTTTGCCCAACCCCTGCGATCGCTTTTTCCCACCGTTGCGGAAGGTTCTCGATGGGATTTCCCGGCCCTGAGTAATCTTTGACCAGAGACAGTTTGGAGGCGTTTTCTCGGCTGACGCCATACTGTTGCAAAACGCGATCGTTGAGGTCGATAATTTCCCCGGCTGCATTGTGAATGAAAATCGCGTCATCTATGGCATTAATAATCGCTCGCAATTTGGTAAGTTCGGCTTCCAGTTTCTTCTCGCTTTCTGGATAAATTATTAAATAACCCAGGGTTCGATTGTTGTCATTTTTAAGAGGAATTTTTTCCAGGCTATCTAGTGAATCATTCAACCTCCTATGTAGGTCAGTTTGCCTTGCACTCTCTGACCCCTTCTGCTGATTCAATACTCCCTCGGCGGGTTCTTCGATAAATTGTGCGCGGGAATCCAATCCAAATGTTTGGGCAAAAGATTGGTTGGCTCCTAAATAAACCGACTTGCTATTTTGCCACGCAATTGGCAATGAAATTTGCTTAATCGCTTTTGTTAATAAGTGTCCCGATGGCAGAAAGCCCGTTTCTATGACCTCGGCCATGCCCCGGCGATAGGTGATAAATGCGCCGAAAAACGTTACCACACTAATAGTTTTTGCCAGGGAAAATAAGAGAAAATGGGCTTGTTGTCCCCAAGAAATATCGGCGATCGCGCGGACAATAGCATCGGCTCCTTGGAATAAGAAAAACCCCATCGTAATGAGTAAAAACAAGACCGTCTTTTTTGGCCGCAATATGGGCAGGATGGCGAGCGCTATGCCCAAACAACATCCTCCCTGCACGAACAGCAATCCACCCTCAATCCCTATCCCGTTTGCCTCGGGTAGACGGGAAGGATCTATTTGCAATAACCACTGAAGGAGTAGCATAATCTCGATTGTCCTTTGTGCTTTGTTATTTGTCCTTTGTCATTTGTCTTTGGTCCTTTGTCTTTTGTGGGAGTACCAATGACCAATGACCAATGACCAATGACAAATGACCGATGACCCATATTTACCAGCGTTCTGATTGGGCGAGGGCTTCGATATCTAAAATCATCACTAAGCTGCCATTCAAATCGTATAATCCCCTTAAAAATGGAGCGACTTCTTCGCTGACGTCAATACTGGAGACAATGCGATCTCGATTCACTGAAATGACCCCATACACCCGAGAAAGGGCTAACCCCATTCGCACGTTCGAGAGGGCGTTATTGTTCCCATTGGGGACTTCGACCACTAAAATCCGACTCTGAGGAGAATCGGGATCCACAGGTTCGGCACCCATAAAACGCCCAAAATCCGCAACCGCGAGGATTTCCCCGCGTAAGTTCGTTAACCCGATTAAATAGGGCAAGGTATTTGGTACGGCACAGATGGATTGTTGCCTGAGAAACAGAACTTCGCGCACCGACATCAGGTCGATCGCAAATTGGCTTTCTCCTTGCCCAAATAATAGGAACTGCACCGCATTTCCATCGGTTGCGTGCTGGAGTTTTTCGGTTTCCTCGATAGGATCGAATCCCTCTGATGCAATCATAAAGCCTCCTTGGGAAATATGGAGCCACGGAATGGGTCAACCAGAAGCGATCGCGTTGATGGGATATAGATAGATCGCATTTGATGCTTCCGGTGGGGGTAGCGATCGCGGGGAAACCGGGTGCGCGGGTTGCCCTGAGCTTAGGGTGCCCGAAATTTCCCCAAATTCTGGTAAAGGCGGAAGAATCTGCCCCTCTCTCTCGCCCCTGGCGCAATTGTTTTACAAGAGTCGCTGTACGATGTCAACCAGTTGTTCCGGGTCAAAGGGTTTGGTGACGTAAGCATCCGCCCCTAACTCGGCCCCCCAGGTTTTATCGATTTCGGTGTTTTTCTGAGAGCAGAAGATGACCGGCAAGCGTTCGGTTTTGCGATCGCCGCGCAACTCGCGGATGACTTCAAACCCGTTCATCCGAGGCATGATCACGTCGAGTATCACCACATCGGGGATCGATTCTCGAATACAGGCGATCGCTTCTTCGCCATCCGTTGCTTCCACCACTTCCATTCCCGCATTTTTCAGAATGCGGCTAATCATCTCCAGTTCGCTGGCTACATCATCCACAACTAAAATTTTGGCCATTTTTATGGTTCCCTACTTTCTATCGGGTTTCACTGGTGATTTTCCCTCTCCTTTCTTATTCTATGAGATTGGCAATCCCAGACGACCTAATACTTCAAATTACTTAACTTTTCTGACCAGAGCCTATCTGCGCCATCTCCCGCTGGATTTTTCAGCCAGAACTGTCAATCTGTATCGAGTGGGTTAATTGGCGCAAATGAACCCTTCTGTGCGTTCTTTTCTCCCCTCACAAAATATTTTTTTAGCCTCACCTTGATGAGGCGATCGCGCTGATTGTTTGCTGATTGTTTTCGGCTTTTCCACTTCTGCTCTACCTGAGAAAAAAGTATCGCTTGCTAGAAATCTGCCAAATTCCCACCCTTCTTTCTCGAACTGAGCGCTCTATCCTAGCAATGGAATCTCTCGCGTTTATCCCTCTTCTTTACCCCTGTTTTCTCCCAGTTCAATTAAGCTGTTAAGCGGTTAGCCATTGAATTGGATAACAGTAGCTCCCGAGACACTCGCGTAGCTCCCGGGAAGCTCGCCCTTCGCCCAGGCTGCCCGGTAAGGCACTTCGCTACCATTGAAATCGCCCTTCTGCACGCACTCCTGAGCCACTCCACGCCTCCTTAACCTCCTACCCGGACTCATCTTTTTTGCCACTCTTGCTTCAGATAGGATACCATCCACATGCAACCTGCCTACCGATGGAGTCGGTGCGCGAACCTGCCAAAACCATCCAAAAAACTTTCCCACCCGTTGAAGGCGGGGGGTTATGTACCGGAGGTGCGTTTGCTCGGTATAGAGTCTATTCACAGCAACGTTTGCACGGTGGATGGAGGAGCTTGCCCCATTCCACCGATTTGGGTGTTGCTGCATCTAAATTAAAGAACCAGCGGCAAACCTGCTTAGAGACGCAGGCAATTTTAGGCGCTGTTGCGAACCGATTCAGGCATACTTTTAACAGGCTTCTCGGTGTTGAGAAAAGCGTGCTTGGGATCTAATCGCGGTATTGTTGGATGCTCCCGAATCGGCGGGTTTGCGGTTAGCCTCCTGTAGGGGAATTTCGATAATAAACTCGGTTCCGCGATCGGGGGCGGAGACGCAGTGCAATTGACCCCCATGTTTTTCCACCACAATATGATAGCTAATGGATAAGCCTAAGCCGGTACCTTTGCCCACCGGCTTGGTAGTAAAGAAGGGGTCGAACAGTCTTTGGCGAACTTCCTCGGGCATTCCCGATCCGTTATCGGCAATTCGGATAACCACCCTTCTACCACTGCGATCGCCGGTTTGTGCATCGCCCTCTACAATATCGGTGGAAATGCGAATTTCTGGTTGGGGTAAATTTTCCCGGGAAAACTCGCCTTTGCCATTGAGTTTTTCCGTTGCGGAAGGCAAACCACACAGAGCCGATTGGGTTTTCGTCTCTAAAGCATCAACCGCATTGCTCAAAATGTTCATAAACACTTGATTGAGCTGTCCGGCGTAGCATTCGATAGGTGGCAATTCGCCATACTCTTTGAGAATTTCAATTCCCGGAAATCCCGCTCTGGGTTTGAGGCGGTTGTGCAGGATTAATAAGGTACTTTCCAGACCATCATGGATGTTGACCCGCTTCATCTGCGCTTCGTCTAAGCGGGAGAAATTCCGCAAGTTCAACACGATTTCGCGAATGCGATCGGTGCCTAACTGCATGGAAGAGAGTAGTTTCGGTAAGTCTTGACGCAAGAAATCCAAATCGATTTCTTCCGTGTAGGCGTCAATTTCAGGTTCGGGATTGGGATAGTGGGTTTGATACAGTTTGACCAGATTCAATAAGTCGTCAATATAGCAGTTGGCATGGTCGAGATTTCCATAGATAAAATTCACCGGATTGTTGATTTCATGCGCCACGCCCGCCACCATTTGACCGAGACTGGACATTTTTTCCGTTTGAATCAGTTGCGCTTGGGTTTGTTTGAGTTCCTGTAAGGTTTTTTCCAGTTGCTGCGCCTGTTGTGTGAGTTGCACTTCCCGGCGCTGCAAGGCTTCCATCATCCGCACCCGGGAGGTAATATCTCGCAAGGAGGCAATGATCGCCGGTTCTCCTTCCCATTGGGTTTCCACCACTCGCATTTCGGCGATCGCATCTTCTGCGTCTGGGCGCAACACCTCTACCTGCGTCTGTACCACTCGCGTCCCTTTGCGCTCTGTTTCTCCCACCCGCTGGATAATCTCGGTGCCAATTTGACCCCCTTTAATCTCGAATACCCGGGTGCCAAACACTTCTTTGCCAATCAAATCTTCTGCGTTGCACTTGAACAAACATTCCGCTGCCTGGTTCGCAAAGCACACCCGCCCTTTGCTATCCAAGATAATAATCCCATCCCCTAGTTTGGTGATGACATTGCGAAACCGAACCTCTCTCGCATCGAGTTCTTCTCGCAGTTGCTTGACTTGTTGTTGGAGTTGCGCTGTCGTTACCATAATTCCCTTCTTCCTCTGTGGTTGAACTCTATCTGCTGAATGTCAACATGGGGCAAACCAAGCCAGTGCCCCTAATTTCTAATGGTTTGTCTGCGATTCGCGTTTTGCATCCCCGTTGCCTACCTAACACTTCCGGCGGTGGATCTGGGGGTGGTGCCTGAATCCAAGGGGGCTTTCCAAAACTCATGCGGTGGAGTCTCCTCCCCGCAACGTTGGCTCTTGACCCCTCAAGTCATTGTTGTGCCTTGCTTTTCGGCATATGCCTTAGTTGTTTTTCTCCATTGCCAAAGTTTGAGTGCAGGGAGTCAAAATCCAACTGCTCATCGAGAGGGCATAACCCGAGCATTCCTCTGAGTCGCTCCCACTCTTCCTCCTGAATCCATAACTTCGGCTTTCTTCTCCTATTCTCGAGGTTTTGCTACTTCTATTTCGTTTTATAGAACACTTTTTGGAAGTTCTTTAGTATTTTTTAATACTTCCAGCGCCTAGGGTCATATGATAAGGGAAAATTCCTCTTAAGAGTTAGTTCCCTTGGGTAGCTCGGATTTGGCGGGTTTCTTCAAAATTTAAACAAATTTTCCAGAACCGGAAACATTACTTAATATCGGACTCTCCTAGCTCAAAGTCCCGTTTGACCGCCAGACGCATTCCGTCTCCTCCCATACCAGTTGTCTGAAAAATACGGTGATTTATAAGATTAGAGTGGCATCAATAATGACTAAACCACATCAGCTATTTAGCGGATTTTTGACAATTAAACTTTGCGTGCAACTACGTAAGGGTTTTTACCGATGGAGGGTCAGCGCCCACCCGTAAATCCCGCAAGTCCTCATTTGAACTTGATTTTTTCAAGCCCACACCCGCAACGTTTCTCCCAGTCAGACCCCAATGGAAGGCTCCCTTTCATCGGTTCGGTTGTTCTGCAAAAAAAATAGACCCCTCATGCCGATTGTTACCCATTTAATCCGCCAAAGGGTTGAAAATTTACAAACTCTTTATCATTCATGGCTCAAACTTTATATTTTTGTGTTTCAACACAGGGATGGAATTTGAGCCAGTGCCATCCCGATTAACACAAGGATTGTCTACATCAGGGAAATGACAGTACAATTGCCGGATTTATTGGCGATCGCCGTCAAACTCCTCCTTCTTTTTCTCCCGGCATTGCAATCCGGCAAGGCAGTTTATTCTCTCGATGTAAAATACAATTCGCCCCTCAGGGTGACGTTTCGATCTAAGGGGGCGCAGTTCACGGGTTGGATTTGACTTGCCGATAGGATATTTGCTAGAATTTAAGATAAAACTATCGGGGTTAAAGGGGTTCACAATTTCCCCGCAGAGCTAAGTCATGCTTTTTGGCGATCGTTGCCTACAGCAGCCCGGATCTCGTCAAGTCGGTTCTACGTTAATTTTTGTCAGGGACTCCGTAGAAACCAACCCCATGTCTAAAGTCAGGGGCTTGTACTTCTAACCACCTGACCAGCCTAAACC
>NZ_JAYFEQ010000347.1:0-20127 GCF_055795085.1 Phormidium sp. CCY1219
GCTCGCCGTTCTCACTGGCATCGATGCCAATACCCTCGGCGTGGAGGACTTCTTCACTGTCGGGTAATCCCGTAGGGGAAGTGCGAAACGCACTTCCCCCCTACATAAAGTTGTTAACTTGCAATATAGAAGGGACCTGGATGCTTGACAAGTTAGGAATTTTGTGGGAATTCAGGAAAGAGGCGAGGGAAATTTCTCAATTCTTCTCTTCATTCGAGGCGGAGCCTCAGAGTGGGGGTTCCCAGCATGTGCTGGGAACGAGTTATACAGCAATATACCATCAGCCACTTCGACTGGAAACCACCTTGCGAATTAGCATGGGAGCGATATCAGTAACGGGCAAAATATAGTGAGCGGCACCGAGAGCGATCGCTTCTCTAGGCATGCCAAACACCACGCAAGTGGCTTCGTTTTGGGCGATAGTGAGGCCGCCGGCGCGGGCGATCGCCTGCATGCCCTCAGCCCCATCGCGGCCCATGCCCGTGAGCAGCACCCCCAGTACCCCGCGCCCATAATAGTGAGCCACAGACTCAAACATCACCGTTACCGAAGGGCGATGTCCCGAATACGGCGGGGCATTAGAATGAACGAAGCGCCCGCGATTGTCTAACTCCAAGTGCTTGCGTTCAGGGGGAAAATACACCATTCCCGGTTGCGGGTATTCCCCCGGGGGAGCGATTTTCACTGGTAAGTGACATTCAAGAGCCAGCCAATCTACCAACCCCTGCAAAAACCCCTCACTAATGTGCTGTACGCAAAGCACCGGCACCGGGAAATTCGGCGGGAGCTGAGTGAGAATCCCGTACAGTGCTTGCGGCCCCCCGGTAGAAGCGCCGATCGCCACCATCCGGTAAAAGGCAGCCGATGCAGGCGTTGCGGGCGGCGGAACAGAGCGAGACATCACAGAAGAGGGGCGATCGCTTCCCAGGAAAGACCGTTTCCGAGGCGCATCCTCCCCAGACACCCTCACCGACTTCTCCGGTTTCGGCGATGCACAGACAGGCGGGAGCGATCGCGGCGGTGGCGCAGACACACGCGGTTGCGGGCGCACCACCGATACTTCCCCACTCGCAGCAGAGCGTCGATGCAGGGTAAACACCGCCACGCCAGAGAGTACCCGAATCTTCCCAATCAACTCCTGACGAAGGCGATCGAAATTATTCATCATCCCAGAGCGAGGTTTGGGAAACACATCCACCGCCCCCGCCTTCAGCAGCTTAAACACATTATGCGTATCCTCCGCCTGCACCGAAGAACTAATCGCCAAAATCGGGCGCGGGAACTTCGACATCACCTCCTGAGTAAACTCCAGCCCATTCATTTCAGGCATGTGCAGGTCCGTACAAATCACATCCGGTTGAACCTGCGGAACCAACGTAAGACCCTCCACCCCGGTTCGAGCCGTACCCACAATTTCAATATCTGGCGTCCCTCCCAAAAGGCGCTTAAAAATCGTCAGCGCCACCGGAGAATCATCCACCAGTAAAACTCGAATCGGTTTTTTGTTCATTTTCGCTCGCGTACTATCCATTCTAAAAATATTCTCAGAAGCCACCGCCACCCCAAGCACCCCTATCTAAACCAAACGTCGGAGCGTATCTAATAGCACATCCTGATTAAAACTGCTTTTCGTAATATAAGCATTTGCTCCGGCTTGCGCCCCCCGTTTTTTATCTTCATCCCGCGCCAGGGAAGTCACCAACACGATCGGCAACTCCGAATACTCCTGGTGTTCGCGGATTTTGGCCACCAATGCCAACCCATCCATATTGGGCATTTGCACGTCCGAGACCACCGCATCAAAGGTACGAGTCTTAAGTTTATTATAACCATCCAAACCATCCACTGCCGTCACCACTTCATATCCCGCACCTTCCAGAATTCGCTTTTCCTGAGTGCGTGTGGCGATCGAATCTTCTACCAGCAGCACCAGAGGCTTGCTGGGAGCCTCTTCCATCTCCACATCTTCACTGGGTAGCATCGGCGTCGCCTGGGCCATTGGGGCAGAGCGCTGGCGAACCGACTTGAGCAAATCCTGGGGATTGAGCACCATACAGACCTCCCCCGTGCCGAGAATCGTTGCCCCAGAGACATTTCGCACTCGTTGGAGCAATTGACTCTGGGGTTTGAGGACCACATCCTGCTCGTCTACCAACGCATCCACCAACAATCCCAATCGTTCCTCACCGATTTGCAGGATAATACAAGGCCAACTGGACTCCGCAATACTTTGTTCCCGCTCCTCGCGAGCCTCTTGTACGCTCATGCGAGCTGCCATTTTCTGGCGGGGGGACAGTTCCAGCAGATCCGCCAATTTCACCACCGACACCGGATACCCCTCCAGGATTATCGTTTCGCGACCCTCAATCGAGAAAATCTCGCTTTCATGGACCAAGCGCGCCATTTGCACAAACTCCACCGGCAATGCATAAGAAATCTCCTCCACCATCACCAGCAGCACATGTGCCGTTGCCAAACTGGTGCCGAGAGACAGGCGCAGAGTCGTCCCCTCACCGGGGGCAGAGTTCACCTGAATCGTGCCTTTGAGCCGTTCCACATTGGTGCGAACCACATCGAGTCCCACCCCACGTCCCGAGACTTCCGTCACGAAGGTGCGCGTGGAAAAACCCGGGGCAAAAATCAGGGATTGGATTTGAGTCGGCGTCATTGCGGCGAGTTCTTCTTCGCGACAAATTCCGCGCGCGATCGCCGTTTTCTTGATTTTCTCCAGATCCAGTCCGCGCCCGTCATCGCTCACCTCGATAATAATATTCGTTGCGGTTTGGTAGCCCTCGAGGCGAATTGTTGCCTTTGCCGGTTTCCCTTGTGCTTCCCGTTGTTCCGGGGTTTCGATACCATGATCGATCGCATTGCGAATGATGTGCATCAGCGGATCCTTCATTTCCTCCAAAATCCGCTTATCGGCGCGAGTCTGTGCCCCTTGCACAATCAACTCCACCTGCTTCCCTTCTTGTTTCGCTAAATCCCGCACCATGCGGGGAAACAAATTAAAAATCGTCGAAAGTGGCAACAAGCGCAGGGTGCGAATCCCTTCTTCGAGTTCATCGCTAATAATATCCAGTCTGGCATTATCCTCATACACCGCATTTCGCAGACGATTCACCACCTTCCCCAGGCGATCGAGTCGTTCTTCCAGACGATGATGAAAGCCCTGCAATTGCTGTAAAGCCCCATTGCGGTTGCCCTGGGTCACTTCTTCGAGGGCAAAGCGATTGATAAATGCATCTCGACTCCACTCTTCCCACAGGGAAACGATTTCCTCCACCTCCCAGAGGCGATGGGCGATGCGGATTTTGGTCACCGTCAGTTCCCCGGTTTGGGTCATCAACCCATCGAGGTTGCGCGTTTCCACCCGAATCGTGTCGATGCGGTAATTGCTGCTAGGGGCGGTGGACACTGGTGCAGGAGAGGCTTGGTGCGGGGAAGTCGGCGAGGGTGCAGGGGGTTTTTTCTGTGCCTGAGGGAGGGGTTTTGTCGTTCTGGGGGGCGGGGATTCCCGTTGCACCCCACTACCATTGTGATGGTGCGGTGGCTCAGTGGGTTCGGCGGGGGGCGCTGGGGGTTTGGCGCTGGGTCTGTCCCCACCGTTGGACTCTGGGGCGCTGGCGTTGGGTTCTTCTGTAGGGGGAACCGACTCGGAAACGGAGGTGGTTTCCGAGGTGGCGTCCCCTTCTTGGGCTTCGCTTTGCAGGTCCGAGTCTTCCCTCGGTGGTTCTTCTGGGGCGCTGTCTTCGGTGTGGGCGTCTTGGGTGTGGGCGTCTTCGGTATCGACCTGTTCGGTGTCGGTGGGGGAGGACTCGGCGGCGGAATTTTCCCTGTCCGCCGAGTCGGATTTGGCTCCCATCAGGCGGGCGAGGACGTAAAAGGTATTCACTCCGGCGGCTTCGCCGGTGATGCATTCCTCCACCAGTTTGCCGATCGCGTCTAACCCATAATAAAGGCGATCGCACAGGTCTGAGGTGAGGGGGCTTTCCCCTCGTTTTACGGTACCGAGTAGATGTTCCCATTGATGGGCTAGGGTGGCGATATCTTTGACCCCCAACATGCCTGCATCGCCTTTCAGGCTATGGGCCTCTCGCATCAATTCTTCTATTTTTGCCGAATCATCGGGCTGGTTTTCTAGGTGCAATAACCCTTCTTCGAGTTTTTGTAAGTGTTCTTCGCTGGCGACTTTGAAGGTCATCCGCAGCTCTTCGTCTTCAATCATCATGGCGTTGTCTCCTCGATGCATGGATTTGGATGTAGCCTCATAGATTGCCCCTTCATCCAAGATTCCCGCTCCTGTAGTGAAAAGTTGAGGGTGTAGTCCCGGAAGTTGCGATCGCGTTTTCTATGAGTTTGAAAGGGAGAATTTTTATTCCAGTGTGGCTATATTTCTTTGGGGGAGTTTTCTCCCCCCTCGGGGTTTTGCCCATGATGGGGGTTTGGTGCCAGAAAATGTCACACCATCGTCCCGAGATCCCGGGCCAGGTGGTTGAGGGTTTGAGTGCTGGTTTTGGTTTGCGCGATGCCAGTGGCGGTTTCTTGGGCACCGGCATTGAGGCTTTTCATGGCTTCTACGACTTGCTGCACCGCGATCGCTTGTTGCCCCGCCGTCAGGGAAATTTGTTGAGAATTGATGACAATTTCGTTTATCGCTTCCACAATGGTGCCTACGGTTTTTTGCCCCTCATCGGTGACCATCACTGTGCGACGAGTCACCTCTTGGATATCTGCAACCAGGTGATTGATCCGTTCGGCGGATTCTTGGGAGCGATCGGCTAGTTTGCGAATTTCCGAAGCAACGACACCAAATCCTTTTCCCTGTTCGCCGGCGCGCACCGCTTCCACCGCCGCATTCAAAGCGAGCATATTGGTTTGGTTGGCCAAAGAACTCACCACAGTAGCAATTTTATCAATTTGCTCCACTTGTTGGCTCAGGCTGGTAATTTGCTGAGCGATTTGGTCTACTTTCTCCTTGAGTCCGGGGGTGGTGGTGGGGGAGAGTCCCCGCGAGGGAGTGCCAGGAGAGTCCTGGGCGGTGGCGCTATAGCTATCCACCAGGGTCAATACATGTTTGGCGCTATTGAGGGCTGCGTCTGCTTGTTCTGCGGTAGACTTTGCCGAAGCGTTCAACTCGTCCATCGTACTGCTACATTCATTTGAAGCACTGGCTTGATGTGCCGCAATCCGCTCTTGTTCCTCAGCGGCGGCGGCAATTTCAGTGGAACTGGAACTGAGTTGATTGACCGTTTCGCGCAGTTGACGCGCGATCGCATTACTCACCACATAGCCAAACGGAGAAGCGGCGAACACGGCAATGACCACTAAAATGATAAAAATGACGACGGTTTCTCGTAAAACGCGATTGGCAATTTGTCGTTCCTCCTGGGCGACTTCTAATTGTAAATCCATTAATTCGCGCAACTTCGCCGTCACGGGATCGATAACCTTATAAAGAGGGCCGTCAAATTGACTTAATCCGGCGCGATTTCCGGCTTCTAAGACGCGCTCGAGCTGTTGGATTTCTACATTGGCGGCGGCCAATAATTCTTCTAATTCATTCACCAAGGTTTGCTCGCGATCGGTTAAGTAAGTTTCCTGGTAAGCCTCCCACGCTTTTTCGCTCTCTTTTTGGGCGGTGTCTACCTGCGCTATTGCTTGGTTGAGGGTGATGAGGTTGGCATTGGCTTTGTTGACTGCATCGACAATTTCTATGGCATAATTATCGGCAATGAGGTCCAGTTGTCGTAAGGGAATCACGCGATCGTCATAAATCGTGCCCACTTGGCGATCGATGCGGAGAAACGAATAAATCGAATAAGCACTAATTCCGACTAAAATCAACGCCGGAATTACAAAAAAACCCAGGTAGAGTTTCGTGTGTAGCTTTTTGATATTCCCAAACATTGGAAGAGTTCCTATACGATTTGTCTAATGTGTTTGGCGGCTTCATTGAGGTTTTGGGTACCGATTCTAACTTGGGCAATGCCACCGGCGCTGTCTTGGGAAACTTGGTTAAGAGCATTCATGGCTGCTAAAATTTGTTGCAGATCGTTGGCTTGTTCTTGTGCGCCGAGGGAGATTTGTTCTGTGTTTAGGGAAACTTCATCGATCGCATTTTCAACCCCACTCAAAGCATCGGCGGTTTGTTGGGCGATTTGGACGCCTCGTTCCACGGTTTGGGAACCCTCGCGAGTGGCTTTTACCGTGGTATGAATCGCCCGTTGGATATCGGCGACTAGGATATCGATGCGTTCGGCGGATCGTTTGCTTTGGTCGGCGAGTTTGCGAATTTCGGTAGCGACGACCCCAAAGCCTTTGCCATGTTCCCCGGCGCGTACCGCTTCCACGGCGGCGTTGAGGGCTAGCATGTTGGTTTGGGTGGCCAAATCGGTGACCAACCGCGCGATGCTGCTGATTTGTCCGGTGTGTTGGCTTAGGTGCTGAGTTTGTTCGGCGATCGCCGCAACTTTTTCGTGGAGAGTTGCCATTCCTTGCAGGGTTTCTCCCACTGCTGCGGTGCCACTCTCGGTGAGATTGAGGGCTTCCCGGGCGTTTTTCGCCGCACTGTCGGCGCGATCGGCGGCTTGATGCGCCGCCGCATTTAATCCATCTATGGTGGCGGTGGTTTGATTCACCGCTGATGCCTGCTGGGTGACGACTCGCTCCTGCTGTTCCATTGTAACCGCAATTTCTGTGGCCGAGTGCGCGATCGCCTCCGCTTCCAGGGTAATGGTTCGCGCTACACCGGATGAAATCCACAATGCTGCGCCAATGGCTAAAGAGACGAGAAGCAATGACGCCAACAACAACACCCCAATCAGCGATCGCAATGCGGCCCTTGCTTGGCTGGTTCTCGCCGCTAAAAGCTGCTTTTCCGTGCGGCTGAATTCTTGATAAATTTTTTCAAATTCATTCCCCAGTTCGATGCCGATCCCCGTCTCGAACAATTCTACCGCTTCCGCTTGTTTGCCCTCGTTCACTAAGCGGATTATTTTCGTAATAAATGCATCGGAGCTAACTTTAATTTCCCGCAATTTTTCTAACCGTTCTTGTTGTTCGGAAACGATAATCAGCGGTTCGATGGATTCAGAGGCTTCGTGGAATAACTCTAATGCCCGATGGTATTCTTCGATAAAGGCTGGATCGGCATCGGCGAGATACCCCCGACTGCTTGTTTCCATCCCCTGGGCACCCCGCGACATTTGATTGATATTCAAAATGACGTTTTGTACCCGTTCGACTTCTTGAAAAGTGTCGAGCGCTTGCCGAACCGTAGAGGCGATCGGAATCCCCGCCACTATTAAATAAGCGGCGATCGGGACCGTATAGCCAAGTAGCATTTTCGGTCGAAGTTTCACTGGAGTCCACATAAACGGATTTTTCTCATTGAAGACAGAAGTGTAAGCGCGAATCGTTTATTCATTACTCGATACAGCAGGGATTGAGATAAGGCTGAATAGGGTCGATCCATCCGGCAACCCGGATGAGTCCTTCAATTTCCCTTACTTTAACATTTCTTCTCGCTCAATTCCCAATTCTTTTATCATATCCCGAATCACTTGATAATTCGCCGGCTCGGTGGCTTCATAGCGAATTAATTCCCCAAATCCAGTCACCTCAATCTCTTGGTGAGCGTTGAGAATAATCTCTCTCAGTTGCGCTTTTAGCCTTGGGTCTAAATCCTCGCGATAGGTCAGGGGAGACCCGGGCAGCGGATCCGATCGCCACAAAATTAGATTGGTTTGTTTGGTGATAAATCCTTTTTCGAGCATTTTGTCGTAAGAAATATCGCTGTCGGCGGCGGCATCCACCGTGCCGTATTTCACCGCAATTTCCGCTCGATCGTGACTCCCGGCATAGGTGAGTTCTCCAAAAAATTCTTTCGGCATCATCCCGGTGGCTTTTTTGATAGCATAGGTAGGCATTAATGCACCGGAGGTGGATGCCGGATCCACAAAAGCCACGGATTTCCCTTGCAAATCTTCTAAGGATTTAATGCTCGAATCCCTAGGAGCCACAAAAATACTATGATAAGTAGATTTCCCATTGTATCTTACCCCCACGGCAAAGGCTTCTGCTCCCGCTTCTTCTTCCGCCAATACATAGGAAAGCGGCCCAAAAAATGCCAGATCCACTTTATCTTGTTTCATCCCTTCAATGATTCCCCCGTAGCTGGTAGCCGTAAAGAATTCTACCCGGCGTCCGAGTTTCTGCTCTAGGTAAGCACGCATAGGCTCGAATCGCTGTTCCATTTTGTGGATTTGTTCCGCAGGAATTAAGCCTAAAACCACTGGTTCACTGGCTAAGGCAATGGATTGCCTGTTCTGGCTTTCACAAGCAACCACCAGCGGCAATAACAGGAATAAGGCGGTGCAAAGTTTTCGGCAAAACATCATTGACTTCCTCTTTTTTGAACTTAGATTAAATAAGATCGGGTATTTTTTCCATCAAACGCTCCCGCAATCATCGATTTACTGACAAGCAGATGGTAGGGTGGACAGAGCCACTTTCAGAGGTGCCGATCGCGCATCTATTCTCGTGCCTGCCCACCCTACAAACTTAAACCGAACAACCAATGACAAAGGTAGTTTCTCCTTGGTCATTTGTCCTTGGTACTTGGTCATTTGTCCTTAGTCCTTGGTCATTTCTCCTTGGTCCTTGGTCATTTCTCCTTGGTCATTTGTCATTGGTCATTGGTCCTTTGTGGTTTGTCATTTGACCATTGACCATTGACCATTGACATTATTTTTTCCCAAAGAATCACACCATGTTTTTGAGAGCGATCGCGGTTTGGTTGAGGCTATCGGTACCGACTTTGGCTTGGGTAATCCCATTGGCAGTTTCCCTGGCAATTTGATTGAGGGCATTCATGGCATCGAAGACCTGTTCGATCGCGACTGCTTGCTCGCCAGAATTGCGGGAAATTTGTTGAATGTTTCCCACAATTTCATTCATAGAGCGAATGACGATATCCAGGGTTTGGGTTCCGTTGTGGGTGACGCTGACGGTATCCTGGGTGGCGGTTTCAATCTCTTTAACTAGGGTATTAATCTGTTCGGCACACTGACGCACTTCGTCGGCGAGTTTGCGAATTTCGCTAGCAACCACACCAAATCCTTTTCCCGCATCACCCGCACGCACGGCTTCCACTGAGGCATTGAGGGCGAGAATATTGGTTTGATTGGCAATATTGCTGACCAGGGTGGCAATGGTCTCAATTTGACGCACTTGCTGCCTGAATCCTTGAATGCGATCGCTGATTTGTTGTACGCTTTGTTTGAGGGTTTTTTCGGTAAAAAAACTCTCGGAAGAGAGAGAGTTAAAATCCCCAGGGGTTTCCTTACCATTCCCTAGTTTTTTCCGGTCAAACTCTAGGGAAGAATCCATCCTCTGTGCCGGAAGAGAAAACTCATTGCTGGCGGGGCGCTCCTCAGGAGCAAAATTTGTTTCTGAAGCGGACAACTGAAGGAAGCCAACCCTCGAGTTTGCCCGGGAATTTTTGGCGTTGCAATCCACCAGATTTAACACGAAGCGCGCATTTTGAGCCGCAGATTCAGCTTGTGCTGCTGTAGCTTTTGAGGAGGCGCTTAACTGCTCCATTGAGGTGGTGGTTTGATTCACGGAACTAACCTGCTGCATGGCGGCGCTTTCTCGATGTTTGAAGCTGGCGGCAATTTCTGTAGAGGAGCTAGTTAATTCGGTGAGGGTGCGATAAATTTGGTCTCGAATGCTAGCGGCAATTTGTAGTGCAATTAATAAAATGACAAGGCTGCCAATGGCGGTTCCCCAGATGGAAATCGCTTTTGCTAAATCCAACTCTGCATTGGTTTTCGCTTGTTTTGCCGCCAATATTTTCCGCTCTTGCGCGACAAAATCGTGGTGCAATTTTTGCATTTCTCGGATAAGTTCGCTACTGCGATCGGTGGAAAAAATTCTCACCGCTTGTTCTCGGCGATCGGTGGAGGCAAACTCTAGCATTTCCCGCTGTTGATTTTCCAGTTCTTTTCCCAGTTCTATATAGTTTTGGAACCGCTTTTTTTGTTGGGCATCTTCGAGGGTTTCGATTTGCGGTTCTAACCGACGAACCTGGGTGTGATAGGAGTTGAGTCCGATGTCAAATCCCTGACGATGACGTTCTTTTTGATTGACCAAATACCCCCGCATTGACCGCTCCATGCGAATGGCATGAAGGGTAGCTTCTCCTAAGTGATTGACTATCTCTCGAGAGTGATTAATTTCGGCGTGAAGTTCTTCAACTTTGCTAACCTTCTCAGAGAGGAGTCCTGCAAGAAGACCACAGATCGCCAGTGGGGCGATCGTACAGGCGACGATTCGACCTCTGAGTTTAAATTGACCGAACATATAGAATAGCTCCTGAATTGCTGCGGGTTCGTCTGGACGGGCGACGGAGGATAAATCCATCCGGTTTGTTTGCATGAGTACGTTAAATCAGAGGGCAATTGGTTGCAAATTACCCCGGATACCTCAGTAATAGTTTCCTAAATTTTGCAGGGTTTGAGGTTAAGTCCGGTTTAAGGAAAAAATTAAGATTTTATAAAATGGAAAAGCTTAATAAAAATTGAAGAATTACACCTTCAAGGCGGATGAACTGACCTGGAGTCTGAAGGAGTGAAACTATTTTAGAGGGTTCCAAGAATTGGCCGCTAATGCCAAGGGCAAACGGCTTTACCACCCTAGCTATTTTCGAGTATAGTCAAGCGGGAGATGGCTCGCGAGTTTTGACAGGTTTTTTTAAGATTTAAGTGGTGGGATTTCCGGTTGTAGAATCCTGAGGTGGTTTTTATGCAAAAAAAATTTAAAGCAGCAGGCCGATCGCCCCACTGCATCTCGGAGACACGATCGCTTCGGGAAGTCGTGACGGCGGCATGAGCGGGCGATCGGCCCTAATCTCGATCGCTGCCAGAGTATTAAACTTCTTCTTTGAGCCTGATTGCTGCCTGATTGAGCTGCTGAATCCCAATTTTAGTTTGCGCGATGCCGCTGGCATTTTCTTGTGCCGATTGATTAAGATTGTTCATCGCCTCCACCACTTGCTGAATTGCCACAGCTTGTTGTTTGGCACTCAAAGAAATTTGTTGCGCGTTCACCGAAATATTGTTGATAACGGCGACAATACTTTCCACGCTGCGCGTGCCATCTTTCATCACCACCACGGCAGAATTGGTGGCATTTTGAATATCCACCACTAATCCGGTAATTTTTTCGGCGGATTGCTTGCTGCGATCGGCCAGTTTGCGGATTTCCGAGGCAACCACGCCAAACCCTTTGCCATGTTCTCCCGCGCGCACCGCTTCTACGGCGGCATTCAGTGCCAGCATGTTGGTTTGATTGGCAATTTCGCTGACTAAATTGGCAATTTTATTGATTTGATTAACCTGTTCGGTTAAATGTTGAATTTGAGTGGCAATTTGCTCCACTTGTTCCCGGGTAGACTCGGCAGTGTCGGCAGATTGTTCGGAAGAAGCGGCCAATTCGTCCATCGTAGTGGTGGTTTGGTGAACTGCACTGGCTTGTTGGTTGGCCATGCGTTCTTGCTGTTCGCTGGTCGCGGCAATTTCTGTGGAAGAAGAGGCAATAGTAGCGGCGGTGTCGTTAATGGTTTCCGTAATGCGCGTGGCGATCGCCCAGCCCAAAATCAGCGCTACAACCACGGAAGTTGCCGTACTCAGAAGCACAACTTGAGTCAAAAATTCCAGCATATTTTCGACTCGATCGTTTTTTTCGTCCAGAAGTTGGCCTTCTACAGCATTAAATTCCGCCAGCTTTTCTTCAATATTGCTCGTTACCCGCTGACGCTCGGCTGAAGAATAGATTTCCAATGCTTTTTCTCTTTGGTTTTGTCGCACTAAGTTCACAAAACTGCGATTAAACTCAATCGAGTCTTCTGCCAATCGCACAATCTCATTTAGCCGACGTTTCTGCTCCTCGTTCTTCACATGTTCTTGCAAATAAAGCATGGAGTCATTATAAGTCGCAATGGCTTCATCGATGTTCTTTAAAATTGCGGGTTCCGGGTCGAGCAGATAGCCCCTCCCGCCTCGGTGAATTGCAGCAATACTCCAGGCAATGCGATCGGAACTCCTCACCAGTTGTTTGCCAATTTCTGCGGTGAAAACCTGTTGTTTGACTTGTTTGACCGTCCCATAGACTACACTGGCTGCCACAATCGAGAATAATAGGGGAATGGAATATCCCAATAAAATCCGCGATCGCAATTTTAAACCCTTAAACATTCTGCCGTCCTCTTGCAATGATGCTCGCTGATTAATTCATGTGAATCAAGTGGCTTTTTTCGATGCCCGCTCTAAAACATACCATTTTAACATATTGAGTAGCAGAAGCTTCCCACAGCTCGGCCATTCCCCACGGATGATTGCCGGGGAATATTTCACCCTTCAAACACTACAGTGCCTCCCTCACCTGTCCCCATCAGTTGGATTCCATTTTTTGTATCTACAGGGTTAACATGGGATGGCTTGGGCTACCATTGCTGGGGTGTTTTTCTCCGCTAATTCCATTATAGATGCCCTGGCTTCTGCTGAAATAATTTGTCCGGCTTTTGGTTAGATCCCCAGTGGGTTAAACTTTTATGTTTGTCAATGAAATTGTATTACATCCTACAGAATTTTAATCTAGGGATGGGCTTCCACCACTGCAATTTAAGTGGCGTTTGGCGGCGGGTCAAATTTGCGCCGACATCGGTTGAGGCACAGATGATTGAAGACTTTCGCGCGCTCAACCCTTGCCCCGTCTTGTGGGGGTGCGATCGCTATCTTGTCCGGTGCAGACCCTCTACATTTCTTAATTTTCTCATAAATTTTTCTGAAAATTTTTAAACGAAGCTTAATTTTCTTTAAGTTTTATATCTTTCGCGATCGTGAGGCTCGGGCAACTGTATTGAATTGGGGATTGGTAACTGATGAGAGCGATCGCCTTCAAGAGGGGGTGAAGGGAAACCCACGCCAAGTGAAGTGACCTTTGCGGCGTAGGAAACCCACACCGGAAGGGGCAACCCCGAACCGGCTAAATTGCAGGGGCACATGCGATCGCATCAGGGCTATTTTCTCTCCAAGTAATTTAATGGAGCATTGTACCACAACAGTGGCGATCGCGGCGAGGAAACAGTGTAAGGGTGTAGAGGGATCGCCCGGTTAGGCGGAGTTTGGCGCGCGATCGCTCCACACCACAGAAAAAGAACCTGCGATCTGCATTGACTTGAGAATCCCCAAGCATTTTGTGAAAGAAAAACAACCTGGGCAATGCTCCTGTATTTTCAACCGCAAATGTTAAGCAATAGTGATTCTTATTGTGCCAACCTGGAGACGGGATGAATCGCCTCTCTACAAGAAAACTAATGACCGAAAATCGATGAGCGAAGACCGATAAGCGAGGATCGATGAGCGAGAACAAATAACTGAGGGTGCCTATGAGGCGGTAGCCCCACTTATCCATTTAAAGCATATCTTGCAGATGGCTCGTGGCCATGTTAAGTTTTTTAAGGTGAATTTTTGTGTCACTCATGCCAGTAGCCGTTTTTGCCGCATGGTGATAACTTTCGTCGATTTGCTCGAATAGTTCTTGAACCGCGATCGCCTGCTGCTTGCTGTGCTGGTAAATTTCGCGAGCATTTGCATTCATGCGCTGGATTGCCCGAGAGAGGGGTTCGTATATTTTAGTGCCCTGTTCGGTGTCACTCACTGAGGAATGCAATCCCGTTTCGAGACTGTTCACTAAAGCATTCAAGCGATCGGCTGATTTTTGGCTTTCACTGGCCAATTGTCGCATTTTCATTGCCATCACATCAAAACAATGACAGGGCCAACTTGGTCTTTGTGCCTCCACCCCTGCATTGAGCGCCAACAAATTGGTTTGAGACGCCAAAGAACTCACCTGATGCGCCAGTTCGTAAACCTGAGCCATTTGCTCGCTTAACTGCTGAATTTTCCCGCCAATTTCTTCGATTTGCTGGGTACTCGCTTCGGTTTGCTTCGCATAGTTTTGAGAAGAAACCCGGAGATGTTCCGCCAAAGCGGTGGTTTCCCGCAATACCGCCACCTGTTGCTTCATTGCAGTTTGCTTCAAATAGATATCGTGGGTAATATCTTTCGCAGAAGATTTAAGCCGAGTACCCACATCAATGAGTGTCCCGGAAATTTGCTGCGCCAACCACAGTCCTAGGGCGATCGCCAGAGTGGTTAACCCCAAGCTCGCCACCCACAACCCATTATTCAACGATAAAACAGCGGCTTTCGTTTCCTGCTCGGTAGCCGCCTGCAGTTGATGTTGTCCCGCGATAAAATCCTCCAATACTCGAGTCAATTTCCGAGTGAGGTCTTGGCTGGGTGCCGCACCAAATGCACGAATTGCTTGCTCGGTTTTATTGGCTTTCCTCAACCGAATTAAATAGCGATTAAGCGTATCGATTTCGGTAACTAACTGTCGAATATTCTCCAAGCGTTTTAATTGTTCCGGGTCTTCCACGCCACCTTCGAGAAAATCAGCCGATTGAGCAAATAACTGCGCTCCTCGTTCGTAGGCGAGGGATACATCCGCGTCGGGTTTGAGCAGAAAGGTGGCGCTATAGTGCTGCATCTGAGAAATCCCATCCTGGATGCGGTGGGAGACGGTCAGGACTTTTTGCATCTCGGCATAAGTTGCTACCTTGCTATCCACGATTTCAGTATGGTGGGAGACAATCGTTGCAAAACCCAAGCAGAGAAACAGGAGCACTGAATATCCCAAAAATATCCGGCTTCTGAGTTTTATCGGGTGCTTTAACATGAGTTAGGGGGGCAAAAAACATCACATCTGGCTCATCATTCATTACTGAGACCGAAGAATCCAGAATCCAAATCCCCCAATTTTCCGTAAAAATTCCCCGAGGGTGGGTATCGAGAAATACTCTCGGTTTTCCTCGGTTCGGTTGTGGATGATTTGCGATCGCCCATCCATCCCGCATCCTCCCTAGGGGGGTCTTTAACCGTGGAAAAATAAAGAGAAAACGGGAACTTTTTTAGCCACCCGGATGCCGGGTAATAGTTTCAATTGAAGAAATAAAATAATCGGCGTTTTCTGCAAGCTTTCTCCTGGCTCGGTTACGCGAATTTTGGGGAAATGCCTTCTTCACCGTTAAAATTCATTTTGGGTTTTTTATCCGTTTTCTTTCCGGCGTCGGCTTAGGAGCCAGGGTCTTCATTGACCTCCAATTCGCCTCGAGTCAAAATTTTCGGTAAATCGAGCAAACTCATCATTTTTTCGCGATAAGGAGCGGTTCCGCGCAGGTATTCATCATTCGCAGAATGTACCGCGGCGGGAACCGGCGTCAGTTCCGATGGATGTAGGTACATGACATCGCAGACTTCTTCAATGGTAATTCCGGCTATCAGGTCATCTAGATGAACGACCATTGCCTTTGAGCCTTCTGAAATCGAACTCATCGGCATGTTTAAAACAGCGCGAATATCGAGTAAGGTAATGATTTCACCTCGGAGATTCATATTTCCGAGGATACGATCCGGACAGCAAGGTATCGGAGTAATTTGGCGAATATCAGTAAATTCCCGGACGATATTTAGGTCGATTCCAAAATATTCTCCGTTTAAACCCACCACAGCGATCGGCATCAACCCGGTAAAATCTTGAGTGTCGGTGGGTTGCATTAAATTTTGCGCTCGCTGTTGAAAAATCGCCATGTCTTCGGCGGAAACGTCCCACCGCCAGGAGCGCTCTTTTCCTTCAATAAAATTTAATTGGGGAGTTTCGATTGTGCTGTTTTCTTGACTGGATGGAGAGTGTTGGGAAAGGCTGGGTTCTACATTTTCCGAAGTTTCCGAATGTTCGATAAGTGGCGCGGGGTTGAGAAGCATGACTAAATCTCCCATTATCTTCGCCATGCCGCAAATGAAACGATGGGAAGAGGCATCCATCTGGCGTCCGTAGTTTAGATCCTTGGCGATCTCTTCAGAACCGATCTGTTGAACTTCATGCACTTGGTTGACGAGTAAGCCCATTTGAACGCCTTTCCATTCTAAGACGATGATGCTATCGGTTATTTTGTAGTTTTGCGATCGGTGTCCGAAGCGCAAATTGAGATCCATGACCGGTAAAATTTCTCCTCGCAGATTGAGAACGCCTACAATATCCGGGGGGGCTTCCTCGATCGCTTTTAATAAGGGAAGGAAGAAAATTTCCTGCACGTAACGGGTCTCCACTCCATAACGTGCGCCGTTTGAGCTAAAAATAAGATAAGTTTGTTGTTCCATCGTTCGGGTACGATTAGGGGAGCTTATGGATGACGATCCTCGAGCATGTTTTGTACGTAACGCCGCAATTCACCGGCAGTCACAGTTTCGGGTCTATCGATAGAGTATTCTGCCGGCAGTTCTTGGAGGATTTCTAGAGCAGCTTTTCGCATTTTATTCGCTCTTTTCATGTCTTTGCCTGCTTGATAGATTGCGGCTAACTCTAAGTATGCTGTAATGGACAAAGGCAGGAGATAAATAATTCGTTTTAGCCAATATTTTGCTTTTTCTACATCTCCTTTTTCTTCAGCAATGCGAGCCATCAGATAATAGGGTTCTACGGAAAGTGAATCGATGGCAATGGCTTGTTTGCAGTAGTGTTCGGCTTGTTGATAGTCTCCCAGATTAGCATATATTTCGGCGATTAGGGAATTGGCACCAAAGTGGCGCGGTTGTAGGCGAACCACTTGCTGGGCTTTTTGTAGTGCAACTTGGACGCGATCGTTGCGAAATAGGGTTTGGGCTTCGCCAAACAGGGTTTTAAGTAAGCTTGACTGATGTTGTTTTTCCTCCGTGGATAAGGATGGGGAGGAATAAAGACCCTGGGGGGTGTTCCGGGTGGTTTGCCGATTGGAACTCTGGAATGGCGGGGGTACGGCGTGGGTTCGCTTTGTCGGTACTGGTTTGGGAATGCTCAGCAACTGAGGTGAGGAATTCGTCAGATTCAAAGAGGAATTGGCACCGCGCTGATAAACCACCGACTGGGGAAAGACTTTGGCGCGGAATTTTCCTAAGTTTTGCCCGTGCAGTTCTGCATGAGCGCTGATTAAATAGCCACCAGGTCTGAGGGTTTGATAAAATTTTTCTAATGTGGTGGCGATCGCCGGCGGGTCAAAATATACAAAAACATTGCGACAAATAATTAAATTCATGTTGGCAATATTCTTGGTGGGGTCGGGAAAGCGATCGCTGACTAAATTTCCCGGTTGAAAGGTGACTAATTTCCGAAATTTTTCACGGATAACCCATTCGTTGTTGCGCCGATGAAAATACTTGGGCATTTCTTCCGGTTCGACTAACCGAAAAGACCAAGAATTATAACTCCCTTGCTTGGCTTTGGCGATCGCCTCGGGATTGATATCGGTTCCTAATATCAATAGATCCCACTTTTCCCAGTCGGGAATCAGTTCGGTGAGCAAAATCGCGAGGGAATAGGGTTCTTCTCCGGTGGAACACCCGGCACTCCACAGACGCAGGGAGGGTTTGGAGGTGCCTTGGGCATACCAAATTTGCCGTTGATGGGCGATCGCTTCGGGTAAAATGATATGTTTTAACAGCCAAAATTGACCTTTGTCTCGAAAGAAATAACTCTCGCCGACGGTTAATAGCATGAGGAGTTCTTTCCATTCTCCCCGCCCCGCGATCGCCCATGAAGTATCGCCCTGCGCGAGTTCCTTTTCGAGTAGCTGATAATATTGTTCGAGAGAGGATAATTTGAGGGCGTTAATTCTACTCCACAGTTTTTTGCCAAATGCCTCGCGATCTTGCGCTCGAATTCGCAAACCGGTGTAGTTTGAAATCAATTGGGCAAAACGTTCTATTATTATAACGTCACTCATTCGGAAAAACCTTGGCATGTAGTAACTTTTTTTCTTTTCAACTCAGCGATTGGATCGGGGGAGTTTTCCCAATAGGGTTTTCCCTCGAATCTGCCCACCCTCAGAGGTTGGAGGCATCCCTGGATCTTCGCCAGTCCACTCCACCGCGATCGCGGATGCATACGCTTAAGGGTACCATAAGGAACTCGGAAATACAGGCTTTCGTGCAATTGAGGGAATCAATACCGACTTTATTTCCCGAGAGCGATCGTTTTGTTCGCCCTCTCTGGGATGATGAAGTTGGCTTCACCATCGGCGTAATGCAACGCCCTGGGCTTCAATTGCCGAGAAATGTGGCAGGCTATACATTTTTTTCGCTCAATTCCTTCCCTGAAGCCCATTTCGGTGCAGGTTGTCCTCATCCCTATTCCGGGGATTATGGGGTTTTGGTTGTTTTGCCACGTTAGCACTTTCTACCTGATGCCAAGCCTTATGCAGGGAAAGGTTTGCTGCGGCGATCGCGCTTTTCGCTAAAGCGATAGGCACTACCGATTCCCGGTTTAGAGGAATTGGCGCTCACATGCAGCTTATCAGCAACGCCCCCTTGTTGCAACCCTTAGCACTGTATTGTTATTTTAACATGACTCATCTCCAGCACTCTTTCCAGAGTACCGATCCTGTGCGATCGCTTCTACCTCAATCGGCTTTATTTTGAGAAGTGCTTCTATCAACCGTCTGCAAACATCCCAAACCATGAATTTTATTAAATTCAGATGTTTTTATAAATTATTCTTAACGCTTTTTTTAATACTCGTCCGCCGGATTTTACGGGATTTGCCATTTTTTTACACTTGTTTTTTTTACGCCATTGCCGGATATTCTGGAAGAGAGAAACTGTTTTTTGTTGAACTGGTGTTTAAATATTTTTCCACAATTTGCAAGACTTTTTCGGGGTGGGGGGGCTTGCTGAGAAAATCAGACGCACCGATTAATTTAGCGCGCGTGCGGTCAATAATGCCATCGTGACTGGTGAGGATAATAATCGGCGTATTGCTGAATAAACTGCTTTGACGCAAAAAGGTGCAGAGGTTGTAGCCATTGGTGTGGGGCATCACCAAATCCAGGAAGATTAAATCCGGTTTTTTTTCAGCCAGGATAGCCACCCCCTGCATCGGGTCATGGATGGCGATCGCCTCGTATCCAGCCGGTCGAAGGATTTGCTCTAGGGCTTTAGCGATCGCAGGACTATCATCGATGCAAGCGATTAAGGGCTTAGCGGGAGTTACGGCGGCACGAATCATTCGCCACTGTTCGATCGCAGAGGGTAAATCCGGCACTTTCTCGAGTTTGATTTTACCTTGTTCGACGAAATGATGTAAAGTCCGGGTAACGCTGATGACAGATTGCTTGCGCTCGATCGCCAAATCCCAAAGGGTATTTTCGCCATTAAACAAGTTATTAAGGGTCAAAAACGATGCCGAACTCACTTGTTTTTGCAAGCGAGGCGGATCGCTCAGAACCGGTGCGAGATCGGGGTCAATGTAGCTCAACCCCATTTTTTGCCATTGTTGCCAAAGATGTTGGGCTTTTTGGAGGATCGCTCGGACATCTGCACAAGACAAAGCAAGATGAGGCGGCATATCAAAGCCAGAGAGCTGAGAATTCCACTGCGTCGTCACCTGAGGAGCGTTAGCGATCTGGAACAACACCTCCAAACCGATGGAGGAGAGGATAGCTTTAGCGGTGGGGACGCTGAGGATACGGTCTGCGATCGCGGTTTGTAGCAGTTGATATTCCCAAGGTTCGCCATCGCGGATCGACTTCGGGTCGATCGCAAAATCCGGGCAGTGTTGGTGCATGGCGCGGGACCAGCGACGGACGCGGTGAGTGCTGTCAATGGCGTACAGAAAGCGTCCGCCATCGAAATAAAAACGCCAGTGCTGCTGGTTGAGCAAAGAAGTTTGGGTTTGGGAATTGCCACGGTCTCGGTTGTGCGAAGATGTCGGTGGAGCGATGGCGCTGTCACGGGGGGGTAAGCGATCGCCTTTTGGGGGATGCGATCGCCTCTGAGCCTGTGAAGGGCTGGCAGATTGCGAGAGCGCGATCGACCATTCCCCAGTTGCTTTTTGGTGCATCAGCGCGGCCAGCTCACCAGCAATTTTTGCACAGCCTGATGACTCGGAAATCATGATAACCTCCGATACGTTTGGAAACCCCCGTGCTTTAGCCGGGGGAGGAAAAACGAACGTGCGGCTTTAGCC